>JACRDR010000228.1 GCA_016212845.1 Elusimicrobiota bacterium | reverse complement strand
GGAAACGGAGCTGATCGGTCCCGTCAAAACGTAGTCGAACATCAGCGCCGAGACCGCGGCCTTGGCCAGGACGCCGCCCATCGCGTTCTTGACCACGGTGTAGACGCCGCCGCGCACGAACATGCTCGACGCCTCGACGTAGACCGCGAGCATGCAGGCGGAGAACGCCATCACGAGGAGGATGAACCACGGCGCCGACTTGCCGATCGCCTGCTCGGCGATCCCGCCGATGTAGTAGGCGGTCGAGGCCATGTCGTTGAGGACGATGGCGCCCGCGCGCCAGAAGGAGATGAAGGTCAGCATCGCGGTCGTCAAAACGACGACCTCGCCGACTCGAGATTTTTGGGGGCGACCGGGGGAGGGGCTCATCTAAGCGATGAGCTAGCCCTCTTGCTTGCGGATCGACTCCAGCGCCTTGGCGGGGCTTCCCGCGGCCAGCAGCTGGTCGATGAAGGCGGGCTGGAAAAGCGAGGACACGGTGCGAAGCAGGTGCAGATGCCGCGTGAAGGCGTCCTGGCGGTTGGGGGAGAAGAAGAGGAAGATGGCGCGGATCGTCAGCTCCGGCTGCTTAGGGTCCGGGATGCCGGTCGGCAGGAGGCCGAGGATCGTCGAGATCTCCTGCACGTCGTCGACGCGGGCGTGGGGGAGGCTGAGCCCGGTGTCGAGCGTGGTGCTGATGCCCTGCTCCCGGTCGAGGACCTTGCGGAGCATCGGGGAAGGCTCGCCGAGATCGCGGACCTTGCAGAGCTTGGCGACGAGCTTGTCGATCGCCTGGTTCTTCTCCTTGACCTCGGGGAGGAACAGGACGAGCTCCTCGGTGAGGAGCTTGGAGACGGAAATTCCCTTATTCGTGACGGCCACGGAAGGCTCTCCGGAGCTGCCTTTGGCGGGCGTCTTGGGGGGGGTCGACGGGTCTTTCTTCTCCCGCCGCTTGAACCAGGCTGGCGACATCGAACGCTCCGACTATAACAAACCCCCCCGGGGGAGTCAAACCTTATCGAAGGTGCCGGTCGGCGGGGATGCCGTACGTCGCCAGGACTTCGGCGGAAGCCTTTTCCGCCGCCGCGGCGTCCAGCACGATCCGGCCGTCGTGGTCGGTCAGCGCGTCGGTCCGGATGACATGAAACTTGCCTTCCGGATGCCGGAACGCCTCGATCAAGTCCTCGATCGAGCCGATCGGGCGGCCGTTGACCTCGTCGATGATGATGCCCCGGAACTCGTGGTAGCCCGCGTTGGCGGCGTGGGGAAGGACGTGAGCCAAGACGATGCGCTCGCGGCGCTCCGCGGAGGGCAGCCCGAACTCCAGATACGTCTTGAAGGTCGTCGGGACGTCGTCCCACTCCCAGTTGTCGACGTAGTTGCGCGTCAGCGGCGTGAAGACGAGGCCGGCGTAGACGTAATAGCGGGGACGCGAGCCGTAGGTCGGGCCCGGCACGAGGCCGTCGGAGGGGGCCAAGGAGACTTCGACCGTCAGCGGAGAGCCGCCGCGGATGAGGCCGAGCTTGGCCTTGTCGCCCTTTTGATGGGCGAAAACCGCGTGGGAGAACAGCACCCGCTCGCTGCGGCGGAAGGGGATCGTGCCGTCGTCGGAGATCTTCACGCCGTCGATGGAGGAGAGGACGTCGCCGGGCAGGACGACGCCGTACGCGGAGCTGCCGAAGGCCACGGTCGAAATCCGCACGCCGCTCTGTCCCGGCTTCACGCCGAGCCATTCGCGGAGGGCGGAGTTCTCCAGCGCCTGGAAGCGGACGCCGAGCTCGGGGATGCCGTCGTAGCGGCCGTCCTCGATATCCCTTAGAAAGCGGCGGATGACCGGGACGGGCACGGCGTAGCCCACGTTTTGCGCCTCGACGTCCATCTGGAAGGACACGCCCACGAGCGCCCCGTCCATGATCATCGGGCCGCCGCTGTTGCCGGGATTGATGGCCGCGTCGGTCTGGATGGTCAGAAGCTCGCGGTCGGAGTGGGTGTAGGGCGTGACCTCGATGCGGGAGACGACTCCCTTGGTGACGGACAGGTCGTCGCCGCCCTCGGGAAAGCCGTAGACCTCGACGCCGTCGCGCTGCTCGGGAAGTTCTCCCAGCTCGAGAGGGACGGTCTCCTTGTAGAACGCGGGGTCGTCGACTTTCAGCACCGCGAGCTCGCTGTCGTGCGCAACGTATTCGACGCGCGCGGTGTAGCGGGCGGAGTCGCCCGCGCGGCGCGCCTGCACGAACACCTGATCGCTGACGACGTGGGCGTTGGTGAGGATGCGGTTGCCCGCGATGACGCAGCCGGAGCCGGAGGCGCTGTCTTGAGCCGCCATCTGCCACGGCTGGTAGAAGTCGGGCTTGCGGAAGACGGTGAAGATGCGAACCACCGACTTCTCGACCCGGGGCTCCTTGCCGCGAGGAGCGGCCCAAGCCGGAGCGGAGGTCAAAAAGAGCAGCGCCAATATCGATTTCATCGCCGCCGGTATTGTGCAATAATCAAACAAGTCATGAAAGTAAGGACGGTCATCATCACCCGGCCCCGGGCCCAGGCCTCGTCCTTGGCGGCCGCCGTCCGCCGGCTCGGCGCCCGCCCCGTCGTGGCGCCCGCGATCCGGATCGCCTCTCCCTCGTCGTGGCGTCCGCTCGACCGCGCGCTTCGAAGCCTTTCTTCCTACGACGTCCTCGTGTTCACGAGCGTCAACGGCGTGGAGGCGTTCTTCCGCCGGGCGCGCCGCGTCCTGCGCCGCGAGCCGGCGCTCCCGGGCCGGGTGTTCGCGATCGGTCCCGCGACCGCCGGGGCCGCCAAGCGCCGCGGCGCCTCCGTCGAGAGCCTGCCCGACGAGTTCGAGGGCGAGGCGCTCGCGCGGCACCTGCTCCGCAAGCTTCGAACCCCGAAAGGCGCGCGGCTCCTCCTGCCCCGGGCGAAGGTCGCCCGCGACGCGCTGCCCCGGCTCGTGCGGCGCGCGGGCGCCCGCATCGACGTGGTCGAGGCGTACCGCACGCTGCCCGACCGCAGCGGCCGCCGCGCCCTCGCGCGCGCGGTGCGCGGCGGAGGT
>JACRDR010000227.1 GCA_016212845.1 Elusimicrobiota bacterium | reverse complement strand
GGCGCGTCGTACTCGTACATCGTGGACGGAAGGACCATGACGCCAGCCTCCCGTACCGCCCGGTCGCAGAACTCGGCGACGGGCTCCTTCCTATTATAACCCGCAAAGCCCACCGTTCCCGCCTTCGGCCGGATCCAGGTGAAGTCCGGGCGCCGCCGGAAGAAGGCGTCGAGGACTCCGAGGTTGCGCGCGATGCGAGAGCGGTGGCGCGCGAGGATCGTCTCCCGGGCGCGAAGCCCGGCGAGCGCGAGGAGCTCCGCGGGCCCGGCGGAGCAGATCGTCGTGTAGTCCTTGAGCTCGGTCAGGCGCCGGTAGACCTCCGGATCCTTGGCGACGAGCCACCCGATGCGCAGGCCCGCGAGACCGAAGGACTTCGACATGCCCGAAAGCGAAAGCGCCCGGTCGTCGAGCTCGCAGGCGGCGGGAAGCCGGTCGGCCTCGTCGTGCTCGAGGTTGCGGTACATTTCGTCGGAGAAGAGCGGAATACTACGTTCCTTCGTGAGCCGGACGATTTCCGCGAAGTCCTCCTTCGACGGCAGCGCGCCGGTGGGATTGTGGGGAAAATTCACGACGACGAGCTTCGTTCGCGGCGTGAGCAGCTTCGCCAGCCGCTCCGGATCAAAGCGCCAGCCGCGGCTCTCATCGGGTTCCCATCGGTCGACTTGGCAGCCGGTCGCGTGCGCGACCTCGTAGAGCGACTGGTACCCGGGGAAGGTGCAGGCGATCCGGTCTCCCTTGTGGAGCAGCGCGGACATCGCGAGGAAGATCAGTTCCTGCGGGGCGGCGACGAGCACCTGCTCCTCGCTCACGCCGCGGTACTGCTTGGCGATCTCGCGCCGCAGGAGGGGGAGGCCGCGCGATTGGGTGTAGCCCAGCGCGAGGCCGTCCCAAAGCGCAAGAGTCTCGGCGTCGGCGAGACTCAAAAGCTCCTTTTGGCTCCAGCCGTCGCAGTCGGAGCTGGATAGGAGATGCGGCGCCGTGAACTCGTGCTTCGCGAAGTAGCGTTCGAGCAGGAACGGGCGCATCATTTCGCCGGAAGGTCCCGAAGTTCGCCCGCCAAAAATGACGTCGGCTTCCACGGCTTGTGCTTGTAAAAAGGGATGGGGAAGCCTCGCGTCGGCGCCCCGGCGCTGTAGAGGATGCAGCCCAGCGGCTTCTTCGTCTTCCAGTCGATGAGCCGGAGGTCCCACGTGCCTGAGTAGCCGTACGAAAACGGGCCGAACCAGCCCGACTTGTTGTAGGTGGCCGACAGCAGCGCCAAGGTGCCGACCTCCTCGGGGGACTCGGCGCGGATCTCCGGGGGCAGCGCGACTTGGAGGGGATCGACGTCGCGGTCCTCGACGCTGATCACCACGACCTTGCCGCGGCGGCAGCGAAAGTCCTTCCCGCACGAGGACCGGACCGCGTCTATCGCGTCCGCCGGCGCGCCGAAATGGGCTTCCTTGCCCTCGAGGTAGGATGAGACGGCGGGCGCGAAGCGCGCCCGCGCGGCCCGGGCTTTGGCGCCCCACGCGTAGCAGCCTCCGCCGGCCGCCAGCACGATCGCCGCAAGGACTCCGGCCGCCAGCAGCTCTTCCCGGTCGATCGCCATCAGCGGCGGTCCCGGGCCGCGTTCAGCCGCATGCGTTGTGGCCTTCGCCGCCGGGAGCGCCGCTTTGAAAGGCGAGGTGATGCAGGAGGACGCCGGCGCCCATCGCCGCGGCGAACACCCCCGCCTCGGCCGCGCCGGAGCCGAGGGCGACGAGCGCCGGTCCGGGGCAGAAGCCGCCGAGGCCCCAGCCCGCGCCGAAGGCCGCGGAGCCCACGATGAGCCTCGCGTCCACTCCCGTCGCGTCGGGCAGGTCGAACGCCGGGGCGAAGAGCGGGACGCGCCGCTTGAGCACGATGGGATAAAGCGAGGCGTAGACGCCGACCGCCCCGGCCATCACGAACGCCAGCGCGGGCTTCCAGTCGCCGAAGAAATCGAGGAACCCGACGACGTTCGCGGGCTGGGTCATCCCGCTGATGATGAGGCCTGCGGCAAACAGGAGTCCCGCCGCGAACGCGGCCGCCGACCGCTTCCCGTTCATACGGCGCCTCCGAACGCGCGGATCGCGGCGACCGTCAGCGCTCCCGCGGCGATGAAGGTCAAGGTCGCGGCGAGCGAGCGGCCGGAGAGACGCCCGAGCCCGCAGACGCCGTGGCCGCTCGTGCAGCCGGAGCCGACCTGCGTGCCGAAGCCGACGAGGAGCCCCGCCGCGAGCAGCGCCCCGGTCGAGCGTCCGGGAAGCGGCGCGAAGAAGGAGAAGCCCGCGAGCTTGAAGGCAGTGCCGCCGGCGGCCAGCCCCGCGAGAAAGGCGTAGCGCCAGCCGTTTAGGCTCGTGCGCGTGCGCAAAAGGCCGCCGAGCATGCCGCTGATGCCGGCGATCTTTCCGTCGGCGGCGAGCAGAAGAATGCCCGCCGACCCGATGAGCGCTCCGCCCGCCAGCGCGCGAAGGAATTCGATCGGCATGGCGCATACTTTACTAAAGTATTCCCCGCATGAAGATCGTGGAGCTCAACGAAGGAAGCGACTGCCGCTCCTATCTCGTCGTCTCGGAAAAGACGCGCGAGGCGGCGCTCGTCG
>JACRDR010000226.1 GCA_016212845.1 Elusimicrobiota bacterium | reverse complement strand
TGGCGCACTGCTTGGCGGCCACCGTGAAGCGGCTGTTCGGGTGCGCCGCCTTCTCGCCCGATTCGGGCGACCACGGCCGCCCCTGCCAGTCGAGCATCCCCGGCACCGGCGCGTCGTCGTGCCCTTCCCACCACACCGTGCCGTCGGGCTTCAGCGCGACGTTGGTGTAGATCGTGTTCGTCTGGATCGTGCGCATCGCGTTCGGGTTGGTCTTCATGCTGGTGCCGGGTGCCACGCCAAAGAAGCCGGCCTCGGGGTTGATCGCCCAGAGGCGGCCGTCGTCACCGGGACGCAGCCACGCGATGTCGTCGCCGACCGTCCAGAACCGGTAGCCCTTATGCTTGAGGCCCTCCGGCGGGATGAGCATCGCGAGGTTGGTCTTGCCGCAGGCGCTCGGGAAAGCCGCGGTGACGTACTCGACGTTGCCCTTCTTGTCCTCGATGCCGAGGATGAGCATGTGCTCGGCGAGCCAGCCCTCGTTCTTCGCGAGCCAGGAGGCGATGCGCAGCGAGAGGCACTTCTTGCCCAGCAGGGCGTTGCCGCCGTAGCCGGAGCCGACGGACCAGATCGTGTTGTCCTCGGGGAACTGCAGGATGAGGCGGCGCTTGGGGTTCAAGTCCGCCTTGCCGTGCAGGCACTGCGTGAACTCGCCGGTCGTGCCGAGGGCCTCGAGCACGCGGGTTCCGACGCGGGTCATGATCCGCATGTTGAGCACGACGTAGATCGAGTCGGTGACCTGGATGCCGATCTTGGAGAAGGGGGAGCCGACCGGGCCCATCGAGAAGGGGATCACGTACATCGTGCGGCCCTTCATCGAGCCTTGGAAGATCGCGCCGGCCTTGCGATAGCCTTCCTCGGGCGCCATCCAGTGGTTCGTGGCGCCGGCATCGTCCTTCTTCTTGGTGCAGATGTAGGTGTCGCCTTCGGTGCGGGCGACGTCGGTGACGGAGGTGCGGTGGTATAGGCAGCCGGGGAGCTTCTCTTGGTCGAGGCGGAGAAGTTCGCCGCTTCGGACGGCCTCCTCTTCGAGTCGCTTGCGCTCCTCGTCAGAGCCGTCGATCCAGACCACCTTGTCCGGCTGGCACAGCTTCGCGGCTTCGTCGACGAATCGTTTGACCTTCGGATGCTCCGTCATGAGTTTCCCCCGAAAACGATGTTGCCGCATTCTACAATAAGCCTGGGCGGGAGAGACATTGACCTAGGACAATGTCCGGGTAACCGTCCTGCGACGGCGTTTTTAGGAGAGCCGGCGGACGGTGACCGCCGCGTCCTTGCCGCCCACGCCGCGGAGGCCGGAGATCGCCAGCACGTATTCGCCCTTTTTGACCAGGTCGAGCCTTTTCGCGGTGCGCAGGCCGAGCGCCAGGCACTGCTCCACCGAGAGCCTCTTTCCGCTCGGGAAGGGGTAGACGCCCCACAGCAGGTGGAGGCGCCGCGCCACCGCCTCGGACGGCGTGAAGGCGAGGATCGGCGCCGCCGGGCGGTCGGCGGAGATCATCCGGGCGGTGTAGCCGGAGGCGGTCAGCGTGATCATGCAGCGCGCCATCAAGTCGCGCGACAACTGCGCCGCCGCCGCCCCGATCGCCGCCGACAAAGTCTCGGCCGGCTTGTGGACGTCGGCGCCGAACTCGCCGCCTTTCGAGAAGAACCGGTAGGCCTCGGTCTCGCGCAGGATCGAGTCCATCGTCTCGAGGCTCTCGGCCGGATATCGGCCCGACGCGGTCTCGGCCGACATCATCACCGCGTCCGCGCCGGCGAGGCAGGCGCTCGAGACGTCCGTGACCTCGGCGCGCGTTGGCCGCGAGTGCTCGATCATGCTTTCGAGCATCTGCGTCGCCACGATCACGGGCTTCTTGGCCGCGATCGCCAGCGCGATGAGCTTGTTTTGGATGATCGGGACCTTCTTGGCGGGCAATTCCACGCCGAGGTCGCCTCGCGCGACCATGATGCCGTCGGCGAGTTCGATGATCGCGGCGATGTTGGTCAGCGCCTCGGGCATCTCGATCTTGGCGACGACGGGGATGTCGGAGCCGTGGCGGGCGAGCCAGCTCTTGAGGTCCCGCAGATCGGCGGGCTTTCGCACGAAGGAGAGGGCGAGGTAGTCGACGCCGGCCTTGATGCAGTGGAGCACGTCGCTCTTGTCCTTTTCGGTCAGGGCCGGGATGCGGAGGTCGGTATTCGGCAGGTTCATGCCCTTCTTGTTCTTGAGCGTCCCGCCCCGGACGACCCGCGCCTCGACCGAGTCACCGCGCTTGCGGAGGACCTTGAGTTCCAGGTTGCCGTCGTCGAGGAGGATCGCGTGGCCGGGCACGACCTCCCGAGCGAGGTTCTTGTACTGCGAGGGGATCAGGCCCGGCTTCCCTAATACGGGTTTTACCGTGATCGTGACGACCGAACCTTCTTTCAAGGGGATCGAGCCGCCTTCGAACTCCCCGACCCGGATCTTCGGGCCGCAGAGGTCGCCCAAGACGGCGACCGACCGGCCCAGGGAAGCGGCGATCTTGCGGATCAACCGGATGACCGCGACGTGGTCCTCGGCCTTGCCGTGGGAGAAGTTGATGCGGGCGACGTCGAGGCCGCCTTGTATCAGCTTCCGGAGCATCGCCGGCGACGAGGACGCCGGGCCGATCGTGGCGACGATCTTGGTCCGCCGGTAGTGGAGGTAGCGGTGGTTGAGGTCGAGGTCGAACGCGCCGGCGGGGGAGGGGGTAGTGGGCATGGGCGAGGTCGAATATACTAGAATCGGAACATGGCAATCGAACAGACCCTCGTTCTCATCAAGCCGGACGGCTTCAAGCGCGGCCTCACGGGACTCGTGATCGACCGGCTGGATCAGGCCGGACTCGAGCTCATCGGCGCCAAGATGGTCGGCGTCACCGAGAAGCTCGCGAAGGAGCACTATAAGGATCTCGCGGACAAGCCCTTCTTCCCGAACCTCATCCGCTACATCCGCGGCGAGTTCCACGATCTCAAGGCGAACCAGGTCCTGGCCCTCGTCTATCAAGGAGAGGGAGCCATCGCCCTGACCCGCAAGGTCGCCGGCGCCACCAACCCCGAGCAGGCCGATCCGCACTCGATCCGCGGCTCGTTCGGCCGCGTCACGACCCAGGGCCAGTTCGAGAACGTGCTCCACGCCTCCGGCAACGCCGCCGACGCCGAGCGCGAAGTGAAGCTCTGGTTCAAGCCCGAGGAGCTCGTCTCCGCCGCCCGCGCGGCGACCAACGGCAAGCACTGATGAACGCGCTCCTCGTCGCGCTGGCGCTGTCGGCGTCCGCCGCCCCCACGGCGGCGGCGTCGGCGCCGGCCGACGCGGCGGCTCCGGCCGCCAAGCCGAAGCGCCCGGCGAAGACGCTGCCGGGCGTCGACGTGGAGCTCAAGACGAAGGACGGCTGGACCCTCTCCGCCAAGTACCAGGCCGCGACGCTTCCCAAGCC
>JACRDR010000225.1 GCA_016212845.1 Elusimicrobiota bacterium | reverse complement strand
GACGCGCGGGTGATGTTCGTCGGCGAGGGGCCGGGCTTCGACGAGGACCACAAGGGCGAGCCGTTCATCGGCCGCTCGGGCAAGCTGCTCGACAAGATCATGGAGTCGATCGGCCTGTCGCGCGCCACCGTCTACATCGCCAACATCGTCAAGTGCCACCCGATGACCGACCCGAGCGACCCGGAGAAGCGCGGCAACGACCGCCCGCCCTCCCCGGAGGAGATCGCCGCCTGCCGCGGCTGGCTGGACACCCAGATCCGCACGATCGCGCCGCGCTTCATCGTCACCTTGGGCGCGGTTCCCGCGCGCGTCCTGCTCGGCGACGGCGCCCCCATCAGCACGATCCGCGGCGTCTGGCGCGAGTACGACCCGGGCGCGGGCGCGCCGAAGGTGCGCCTGTTGCCGACGTTCCATCCCGCCGCGCTGCTGCGCAACCCGGACCTGAAGCGCGACGTGTGGACCGACATGAAGAACCTGCGCGAGGAGCTGTCCAAGCCATGAGCAAGCCGCAGCGCCGCCCCGAGAAATCCGACCGCGACGTGCTCGACAACCTGGGCGATCTGATCGGCGGCCAGATCAAGAAAGGCATGTCCAAGCTCGAGGAGATGATGGCCGAGTCGAAGAAGGAGGGCCGCGAGGCCGAATCCGAGGACGACGGCCGGTTCTTGGACTACGTGAAGGTTTTCCTCGACGACAAGAACATCGGCTCCGTGACGCCGTCGAGCAAGTACCTCGTGGAGCGGTTGGTCAAGTCGGCGGACCTCTCGGACGCGAAAGTCGTCGTCGAATACGGCCCGGCGCGCGGCGTGGTCACGCGGCACATCCTCAAGAAAATGCGGCCCGACGCGAAGCTGGTCGCGGTCGAGTTCAACGAGAAGTTCTACGCCGACCTCACGAAGATCGTCAAGGACCCGCGCCTGATTCCCGTGCGCGGCGACGTGCGCGAGATCGACAAGATCCTCGCCGGGCTGGGGATCGGGCACGCGGACTGCGTCGTTTCCGGCGTCCCGTTCTCCCTGTTCACCGGCCGCGACCGCCACGTGATCCTGACGAAGACCTCGGACCTGCTGAAGGCCGGCGGACGCTTCGTCGCGTTCGGCTACACGACGCACCTGATCCCGATGCTCAAGGACTACTTCTCGGACGTCGACATTCAGTTCGAGGTGCGCAACATTCCCCCGAGCTTCATCTTCACGGCGCTGAAGTAGCCCCGTGCGAATCGCCGAGGTCGCGTTCCCGGTTCCCCTCCCCAAGGGGTTCCATTACCGGGTGCCCGACGGCATGCGCGTGGCGCCCGGCGACCGCGTGCGCGCGCCCTTCGGTCCGCGCGTCGCGTCCGGCACGGTGCTGTCGGTGTTCGACGGCGAGCCGACGCGGCCGCTGAAGCTCCTCGAGCGGACCATCGACGCCTCTCCGGCCCTGTCCGAGGAAGGCGTGGCCTGCGCGCGCTGGATGTCGCGCCGCTTCGGCGCCTCGATCGGCGAGTGCGTGAAGGCGCTGATTCCCGCGTACGTGAAGTCGCTCGACGAGCCCGCGCCGGTCTCCGCCGCCCCCCCGCGCGCCGCCGCGCCGCCGGCCTTCGAATTGACGCCCGGCCAGGCGCAGGCCCTGGAGCGGCTCGACGTCCTCCTGGCGGCGCGCAAGGCCGCGCGCGTGGTGCTGTTCGGCGTGCCCGCGTCGGGCAAGACCGAGGTCTACCTGCGCCTGATCCGCCGCGCGATCTCGGGCGGGGGCCAGGCCCTGTTCCTGCTCCCCGAGATCTCCCTGACGCGTCCGTTCTTCGACGAATTCTCCGCCGGACTGGGCGTTCCGGTGGCGCTGTGGCACAGCGGCCTGACGCCGCGCGAGCGGCGGCTGACCTGGCTGGCGGTCCGCCGCGGGGACATCAAGGTGGTGGTCGGGGCGCGCTCGGCCTGCCTGCTCCCGTTCAAGGACCTGCGCCTGGCGGTGCTCGACGAGGAGCAGGACGAATCGTTCAAGCAGGACGGCTCGGCGCCGTTCTACCACGCGCGCGACACGGCGCTCGAGCGCGCGAAGGCCTTCGGCGCCTTGGCCGTGCTGGGCTCGGCGACGCCGTCGCTGGAGGCGTGGGACCTGGCGCGCCGCGGCGAGGCGGAATTGCTCCGGATGCCCGACCGCGTGTCGCGCCACGAGAAGCCGAGCGTGCGCGTGATCGCTTTGCCCGGCTTCGGCGAGGTGCTGTCCGAGGAGCTGGTCGCGAAGATGAAGGACCGGCTCGCCAAGAAAGAGCAGATCATACTGCTGGTCAACCGGCGCGGCTTCTCGACCTTGACCCTATGCCGCAAGTGCCGCTGGATCGACCGCTGCGCGGACTGCGGCGTCGCCAAGATCCAGCACGAGGGCCCGCCCGCCGCCGACGGCCGCCCGACGTGGCTCTTGATCTGCCACCACTGCGGCAAGACCTGGCCGCCGCCGTCGAAGTGCGGCAACTGCGGGGAGGGCTCGGTGCGCGTGTCGGGCGTGGGCACGCAGAAGGTCGCGGCCGAGGTGAAGCGCCGCCTCCCCGGCGCGCGCGTCCTGCGCATGGACCGCGACACGGTCTCCAAGGAGAGCAAGGCCGAGCAAAGCGTGTACGACCGCTTCCGCGCGCGTCAGGCCGACGTGCTGGTGGGCACCAAGCTGGTCGCCAAGAGCTTCCATTTCCCCGACGTGACCTTGGTCGGCGTGGTGGACGCGGACACCATGCTGCACATGCCCGACTTCCGTTCCGCGGAGCGCACCTTGCAGATGCTCGTGCAGGTCGCCGGCCGCTCCGGCCGCGCCGACAAGCCCGGCGAGGTCGTGCTGCAGACCTTGTCCCCCGACCACGAGGCCATCTCGGGCGCGGCCGCCGGCGACTACGCGGCCTGGGCCGACGG
>JACRDR010000021.1 GCA_016212845.1 Elusimicrobiota bacterium | reverse complement strand
TCCGACGATAAAAGGGCCCGGCCCCGTCGAGGACCGGACCCTTTATTTGCTAGACTTCCACGTCGCGTGAATCCTACCCCTCGTCCACCGGTGAACCGAATGAAAGCTAACAAGTCCCTTTGGGGCCTGCTCGGCGCTTGCTGCGCCGTCCTCGTCCCCGTCTTGGCCCGCGCCAGCGAACTCGAGCTGCACCTGCCCGACCTTTCCGTCCCGTTCACTCTATTCGGCGGCCAAGTCGCCGGAACGACCCTGCTCGGCTGGGGTCTCGTCGTCGCCGCGGCCGGCCTCGCGTTCGGTCTGCTCGAGGCGGCGCAGATCAAGAATCTGCCCACGCACAAGTCGATGCTCGAAGTCTCCGAGCTCATCTACGAAACCTGCCAGGCCTACCTCGTCCAGCAGGGCAAGATGCTCCTCGTGCTCGAGGCGCTCATCGGCGGCTGCATCGTGGTCTACTTCGGCGCGCTCATGCACCTTGAGCTCCCGAAGGTCGCGATGATCTTCGCGTTCTCCCTGCTCGGCATCGCCGGCTCCTACGGCGTCGCGTGGTTCGGCATGCGGATCAATAATTACGCGAACTCCCGGACCGCGTTCGCCTCCCTCGAGCCGAAGCCGTACTCGGTCATGGACATCCCGCTGCGCGCGGGCATGTCGATCGGCGTGCTCCTCATCTGCGTCGAGCTCCTGATGATGATCGCGATCCTCCTCTTCGTCCCCCGCGCCGACGCCGGAGCCTGCTTCCTCGGCTTCGCGATCGGCGAATCGCTCGGCGCCTCGGCGCTGCGCATCTGCGGCGGCATCTTCACCAAGATCGCCGACATCGGCTCGGACCTCATGAAGATCGTCTTCAACATCAAGGAAGACGACGCCCGGAACCCCGGCGTCATCGCGGACTGCGCGGGCGACAACGCCGGCGACTCCGTCGGGCCGACCGCTGACGGCTTCGAGACCTACGGCGTGACGGGCGTGGCGCTGATCTCCTTCATCGCGCTCGCCGCCGGCATGTCGATGGGCGCCGACGGCAAGCTCTCCCCGATGGAGGGCGGCTCGATCATCCAGGCCAAGCTCATCGTTTGGATCTTCGTCATGCGCGTGCTCATGATCATCACGTCGATCGGCTCGTACTGGGTCAACGGCGCGATCTCCCGCGCGCGCTTCGCGGACGCCGATCACTTCGACTTCGAGACCCCGCTGACCTCGCTGGTCTGGGTCACGTCGCTCCTCTCGATGGTCGTCACCTACGCCGTCAGCTCGGCGCTCTTGGGCGACATGGCGGGCGGCCTGTGGTGGAAGCTCGCGTCGATCATCAGCTTCGGCACGCTCTCGGCGGCGCTCATCCCCGAGTTCACGAAGATCTTCACGTCGACGAACTCCGGCCACGTCAAGGAGATCGTCTCCTCGGCGCGCGAAGGCGGCGCCTCCCTGTGCGTGCTCTCGGGCCTCGTGGCGGGCAACTTCAGCGCCTTCTGGACCGGCCTGGTCATGGCGGGCCTCATGGCGGGCGCGGCGATCGTGGCGACGTGGGGCCTCGACGCCTACATGGCGTATCCCTCGGTGTTCGCCCTCGGCCTGGTCGCCTTCGGCATGCTGGGCATGGGCCCGGTGACGATCGCGGTCGACTCCTACGGCCCGGTCACAGACAACGCGCAGTCGGTATTCGAGCTCTCGCAGATCGAGACGCTCAAGGGCGCGGCGGCCGAGATCGAGAAGGAGCACGGCCTGAAAGTCGACTTCGCCCGGGGCAAGGAACGGCTCGAGGAGAACGACGGCGCCGGCAACACCTTCAAGGCGACCGCCAAGCCGGTGCTCATCGGCACCGCCGTCATCGGCGCGACGACGATGATCTTCTCGATCATCCTCCTCCTCAACCTCAAGCTGGACCTGCTCAACCCCGAGGTCATGCTCGGCCTCATCGCCGGCGGCTCGGTGATCTACTGGTTCACCGGCGCGTCGATGCAGGCGGTCACGGCCGGCGCGTACAAGGCGGTCGAGTACATCAAGGCGAACATCAAGCTCGACGGCAACGAGAAGGCGTCGGTCGAGTCGTCCCGCGAGGTCGTGACGATCTGCACGCAGTACGCGCAGAACGGCATGATGAACATCTTCGGCGTGATCTTCTGCTTCACGCTGGCCTTCGCGTGCTTCAACCCGACGTTCTTCGCGAGCTACCTCATCTCGATCGCCGCGTTCGGCCTCTTCCAGGCGATGTTCATGGCCAACGCCGGCGGCGCGTGGGACAACGCGAAGAAGCTCGTCGAGGTCGACCTCAAGGAGAAGGGCACCCCCCTCCACGCGGCGACCGTCGTCGGCGACACCGTGGGCGACCCGTTCAAGGACACGTCCTCGGTGGCGCTCAACCCGATCATCAAGTTCACGACCCTCTTCGGCCTGCTCGCCGTCGAGATCGCCGTGAACGCCCCGCAGGCCGCGTTGGCCTTCGGCCTCGTGATGTTCGCGATCGGCCTCTACTTCGTCTGGCGCTCGTTCTACTCGATGCGGATCAGCTCGCTGAACGCCTCGATGAAGAACGGCGGCGGCAAGGCCTCCTCCGCGAAGCACAAGAAGGCGCCCGTCGCGGCGTAACGCGCGGCGCGAAAGCCCCCGGCGGAAAACCGCCGGGGGCTTTTTCTTTGCTTTTCGGCGTCACCAAATCGTCACGAAAATCGTAGGATGGACGCGCATGGTCTGCCCCAAGTGCAACGCCAAGGCGGCGTACGAGGCCCAGGAGAAGTGCGACGCTTGCGGCTCCGTCTTCGAGATCGCCCAAACGCCGCAGGCGGCTCCCGTCCCGTTGGGCTCGCCGGACGCCCCGCGCTCGCCCATCTGGACTCGCCTCGCGATCGCGCTCGCCGTCCTGCTGCCGCTCGGGTATCTCGGCAGCCTCCTGCTGCAGAGCAAGCCGGAACTGACGATGTGGCTCTCTCCCTTCGCTCCCGGCGGCAGCGTTAAGAATCCGTGCTTTTTGGCGGGCGAGGTCGTCGACATCTACCGGCTGACCCCGATCGAAGGCGCCCGCATCGCCTTCGATCCCAAGTTCGCCTCCGTCACGGACAAGGAAGGCAAGTTCACCGTGCGCGTGAAGGCGGACCGCGCCTACGCCCCCCACTTCCTCCACAACGACTATCTCCCCCTGCACATCGACGGCTTCTCCCGCGACTGGCGGGAAGCCACGCTCGAGCAGCGCCAGGCCGCGGTTCGGATGACGGAGGAGCACGCGCGAGAACTGAACCCGCAGGTCCTCCGCACGGGCGAGTACCGCTGCAAACGGGGCGAGACCCGCACGTTCAACTACGCGCTCATCCCGAACAACGTGACGGACGAAGAGCGAATCCGCTACACGGCGAAGCCCTGACCTCGCCGGCTTTTCCCTCCCCCCGGGGAAAACCCGTGGGTATTTCCCCGATGCACCCAGATGTCACTCGTCCGGCATAAGCCCATCAAGCCTCCAAGAAGCCCGGCTGGACGTTCGTCACCGACGACACCTCGTCGCCCCCTCGGACCAACTAACGGCGCTCGGGGGCGCGGGCGGAGGCGGGCGCAGCGGGCACGTGGGCTTTGCCCCCACCGGTCAAGGACATGATGACGAGCGGCTCGTCGTCCATCGCGGCCGCGAACGCCTGCCACTCGCCTCTCGTTTTGGGGAAGTGGGGCTTGAAGCTCGTGGGCGGGTGTCTCGAGCCGAGCAAGGACAGCCCGAGCGTCAGGAGCCCCTGCCCCATGCCGCGCGACGCCTCGTAGAACTTCGCCGCGTCGCCTTCCTGGTGCGCCTGATAGCCTTGGACCAGCGACTTGCCGATCTGCCAGCCCGACGTCGCCGCGCCGAGGACGAGGAGTCCGTAGATCGTGACCGGGGCGAGGGTGACCAGCGCCAACGAGCCCGCCACGACCGCCGCGCCCTTCCACGTGAATACGTTCTTCACCACGCCCAGGGCGCCCTTCCCCACTTCCAGCGCGGCGCGCCCCCAGGAGATATTCTCGGGCGCCTTCGGCTCCGGCGCCGGAGGCTCTTCCCGGACGACTTGGGGCCCCGTCGCGTGAGCCGAAACCAGCCGGACCGTTCCGCCGCTGCGGGCGGCGGACACCGTCTCGGGCTCGCCCGACCAAAAATTGCGGTCGTAGAAGGCGTCCTGAGAATCCCGCGACTCGAGCCTAGGCGCGCGGCGCAGCCGCTCCAAGATCGCCGGGTCGATCGAAATCCGCGGAGCATGCGCGACGACCGGCGAGAGCGGCGGCAGGAGGGAGCCCTCCTCGACGCGCAGGCGGTCGCCCCACTCGGCCTTCAGGGCTTGGAGCGCCCGGCTGCGCCGCCCGGGCTCGAACGCCCAGGACGGCGACTCCAAAACGAGACGCCCGGATGCTTGCGTGATCTTTGGAGCCTGGAGCATCGGCCGGAGGGCGGCCTCGACGGCGGCCAGGCGGACCGGGTCGGAAACGGCGGGCGTGACCGAGACGCGCACCTGCGCCTGCACGGCCGCCGCCAGCAACAGAGCCACCCATCCGGTCATGCCTTCAGTTTGGGCCCCGCCGGCGAAAAGATCGTGGGCCCTAAGACCCAGCGGGACGTGGGCCTAGTGGACTTACGTGAGGCGCGGTGTCGAAGCCCTGGCGGTCGTCCGCCCAGGCCGACAGCACGCCTTTCGTCGCGAACAGGAGCTTCAGCCGCGGAGGCTTCACCGGCGGCCTCGGGCGGACCGGCAGCTCCGGGGAGCCGAGCTCCGCGAGCTTGATGACGCGGCCTTTCACCCCGAACACGGATGCGAAGTACGCGGCGAGCTCCGTCGTCGGGAAGGCCACCGCCGCCAGGCCCTGCTGCGTCTTGATGCTCACGGGCCCGCAGAAGGCGCCTTCGCCCGTCGGGTCCTGGTAGAGGCCGTACAGCTCGCTCATGCCGGATAGCATAGGAAAATTGCGATAATCCCGCCCGGCGATGGCGAATCCATACGACGTGATCGTGATCGGCGGCGGCCACAACGGCTTGGTCGCCGCCGCGTACCTGGCTCGCGCGGGCAAGAAGGTCGTCGTGCTGGAGCGCCGCGAGCTCGTGGGCGGCTGCGTCGTCACCGAGGAGCCCTGGCCGGGATTTAAGGTCTCGACGGCCAGCTACGTCAACAGCCTCTTCCGCCCCGAAATCATCCGCGACCTCGAGCTCAAGCGCCACGGCTTTAAGATGATCCCCCGCAGCCCGTCGAGCTTCACCCCTTTCCCGGACGGCCGCTCCCTGCTCATGGGCCCCGACAAGGAGCTTACCCGCCGCGAGGTCGCCAAGTTCTCGGCGAAGGACGCCGAGGCGCTGCCCGAGTTCGAGGCCATGCTCGACCGCATCTCCGGGTTTCTCGAGCCGATGCTCGGCCGCACGCCCGCCGATCCGTGGGATTTTTCCCCCGGCAACCTCGTCGAGCTGGCCCGCAACGGACTCGGCTTCCTCGGCCTCGGGCGCGAGGACGGCCGCCGCGCGATCGAGATCCTGACCGGCGCCGCCAACCCCGTCCTCGACCGCTGGTTCGAGTCCGAGGAGGTGAAGACGACGATCGCGACCGACGCCATCATCGGCGCCTTCGCGACGCCGTCGATGCCCGGCACCGCGTACGTCCTCTTCCACCACGTCATGGGCGAATGCGACGGCGTTCGCGGCGTCTGGGGCTACGTCCGGGGCGGCATGGGCGCGCTGTCGGAGGCGATCGCCTCCTCCGCGAAGGCCAAGGGCGCCGAGATCCGAACGGGCGCGTCGGTCGCGCGCATCCTCGTCGAAGAGGGACGCGCCGCCGGCGTCGTCTTGTCCGACGGCACGGAGCTCCGCGCCAAGCAAGTCGCCTCCTGCGTCGACGCCGCCACGACCTTCCTGCGCTTCATGGACCCGAAGGTGCTCCCCGCCGAATTCGTAAGCGCCGTCCGCGGCATCGACTACGGCAGCGCCAGCTGCAAGATCAACCTCGCGCTCTCGGAGCCGCCGCGCTTCTCCTGCCTGCCCGGCGACGGCGTCGGCCCCCAGCACCGCGGCACGATCCATCTCTGCCCCGACCGGGCCACGATCGAGCGCGCCTACGATCCCGCGAAATACGGACTCCCGTCGGAAGAACCGATCGTCGAGGCCACGATGCCGAGCTCGCTCGACGACACCGTCGCGCCGAAGGGCCGGCACGTGATGTCGATGTTCACGCAGTACTTCCCCTACAAGCTCGCGCCCGAGGCCGGCGGCCTCGAGGCCGCGAAGAAGAAGTACGCGGAGCGCTGCATCGACATCATGAACCGCTACGCGCCGAACTTCCGCGCCTCGGTCCTTCACTACGAGGTGCTCGCGCCGTCCGACCTCGAGGCGAAATTCGGCCTCACCGGCGGCAACATCATGCAGGGCGCGATGTCGCTCTCCAGCCTCGCCTTCATGCGCCCGATCCCCGGCTACGCGGACTACCGCACGCCGGTGCCCGGCCTGTATCTGTGCGGCGCCGCCACGCATCCCGGCGGCGGCGTCATGGGCGCTTGCGGCCGCAACGCGGCTCGCGAGATGCTGAACGACTAGCGCAGTCTATACAGCGAGATCGGCCCGAACTTCCCCGGCGGATCCGCGTGCCGCTTCAGCACCCCGTCCATAAGCGCCAGCGCCCTCTCGTCGTAGTAGCGCTGCGAAGGCCCGTACATCGCCAGCTCGTCGTTGACCAGCACGTGCGTGATCCCTTCCCGCGCCAGCGCCGCGCGCAGCTCCTCCGGCGACGACAGCGCCGCGTACGGGATCACCGCTTGATTCAGCGGGTCGCCCCAGCGGTAGTCGAGTCCGAGCCAATAGCTGCGGACCTCCCGGTACAGCAGGACGCGGGAATCGGCCGGGATCGAACGCCGGATGTACTCGTACGGACGGTAGTGATCGAGACTCCGCTCGAGATACAACTCGCGCGGGTCGCGATCGGCGGCGAGCTTCGAGCGGACTCCGCTCACGGGGAACAGCTCGTTGCCCTGGCGCGCGAGCGCGGCCGGAGCGAGCGCGATCGCGACGGCGGCGGCCGCCGCCCAGGACCTCGCCATCAGCGCCCCCCAGCCGAGAAGCATCCCCAGAGGGGGGCACAGCGGCAGCAAAAAGCGCCAGGCGTCCTGCGGGCGGAGGCCGCCCGGGAC
>JACRDR010000220.1 GCA_016212845.1 Elusimicrobiota bacterium | reverse complement strand
GCGGCCGCCGCCCTGGCCGTGCTCGGTTCCTGGCCGGCGCGCGTCGCGCTCGCGGCCTCCGGGCTCTGGTGCGTGCTGGCCGGCCGGCGCCGCGGCGCGGGCCTCGTCGTGCTAGCCGCGGCGGCGGCGGGTCTCATCTTCGACGCGCGCGGCTGGAGCGCCTGGAATCCGGGCGCAGGCTGGGCGGCCGCCGTCTCGATCCTCCGCGCGAATTCGGTCGTCGGCGTGGGTCCGGGGCTCCTGGGGCGCGAGCTCGCCCGGGCCGGCTGGGCCGGAGGCGCTCAGTCCTTCGCGCTCGGCGTCGGGGCCGAGACCGGCTATTTCGGGCTCCTCCTTTTCGCGGCCGCCTCCGTCGCCTCGGTGCCGGCGGGATTTGCGCGGCTCGACGGGGCCGCGCGCGCCGCCTCCGCCGCGTTCGTCGCGTTCGCGGTCTACGGCTTCGTCGCCGACGTGCCGGCGTCTCCGGCGTTCTTGGCGGCGCTCGCGGCTTCCGCCGCCGTCGGCCTTTCGGCCGGGCGGTTGGGCGAGAGCCGGGCCGCCGATCACGGCACGCCGCTCCGCCTGCAGCGCTGGTTCACCGGCATCGGGCTCGCGGTCGCGGTAGGCGCGGCCGCGCCTCGCTTTCTGCTGCGCCGCGCGTTGGCTGAGGCCGAATCCGCGGTCTCGGTGGACAAGCGCATCGCGGCGCTCGAGCGCGCGTCGCGGCTCGCGCCCGACGACGGCGCGATCCACGCCCGTCTCGCTCAGGAAGACCTCCTCGCCAATCCCGCCCGCGTGGGCGAGGCGCTCCGGCGAATCCGGCTCGCCGCCGACGCGGAGCCCGCCAATCCCGTCTACCGCGCGAGGCTCGCCGAGCTGTGGGCCGCCTTCGGTGCGCTCGACCGCGCGGCGGCGGCCGCGCGCGAGGTCTTGGCGCTCCAACCCGAATTCTTGAGCCCCAGGTTGATCCTCGCGGAGCTCGAGGCGGTCGAGGGCCGCCTGGATTCGGCGCGCCTGATTCTGCTCGAAGCCCGCGCCCGGCGCTCCAAGCTCGGCCCCGGCGCCGGCGTCGCCGGGCTCTGGGACGACGACCGCGAGCGGCGCATCGACGAGCTGCTCCGGCAAAAGCCCGGCCGGCGGGCGCCGTGAAGCCCGCGGACGTCCGTCCCTGGCTCTGGCCCGCCGCGCTTTCGGCGTTCTTTCTGGTCCCCGCGCTCGCGGGGCGCACCTTTTTCTGGGGCGACTTGCTCTACATCCACTTCCCGTGGCGCGCGCTCGCCGCTCAGGAGCTGGCCCGAGGCCACGCGCCGTTGTGGGATCCCTTCGTTTACCTCGGAATGCCGCTGGCCGCCGAGATGCAGGGCGCGGCGTGGTATCCGGGCACGCTGCCGTTCCACGTGTTCGGCTTCGAGACCGCGCTCTCGATGTACCACGCGTTCCACTACGGTCTCGCCGCGTTCCTGACTTTCTGCTGGCTTCGACGGCTGCGCCTCGCGGCGCCGGCCGCGCTCGCGGGCGCGGCCGCGTGGGCCGGCTGCGGCGTTCTCGCCAGCCGCGTGCCGTTTCTCAACCACCTCTCGACGCTCGCTCTCCTGCCCGGCCTTCTCCTGTTCTCGGAGGAGCCGTGGCTCTTCGGCCTCACGGCGGCGCTCGCGTTCTTGAGCGGCTATCCGCTCATGCTCGCGGGGGGCGCGGCCGCCGCGTTTTTGTTCTCGTGGCTGCTGCGGCGGAAGATTCCCGCCGTTGGGGCGTGGGCCGGAGCCGTCGCGTATGCCGCCGGGCTCGGCGCGGTCTTGCTCGTGCCGGCGATCGAGCTGGCGGCGGGCTCTCATCGCGGCTCGGGCATGCCGCTCGACGAGGTCTTGGCTTTCGGGCTCGAGCCGAAGGATCTCGGCGGGCTGCTCGCTCCGTGGTTCTCCTCGGCGGGTCTCGACGCCGCGACGCAGTGGTGGCGCTCGTGGTGGTTGGGCCTGGCCGCGAGCGCGGCCGCGGCCGCCGGGCTCGCTCGGCTGCGTCCCGGCCTGCGTTGGCCGCTCGCGGCCTACGGGGCGGCGGTGATCGTGCTCGCGCTCGGCGGCTCCAATCCGGTCTCCGTCTGGTGCTGGCGGCACCTGCCCGTCCTGCGCGCGGTCCGCTACCCGGGCAATCTCACATATCTGCTCCTGCCGGCCGCGGCGCTCGCCGTGGCCGCGGGCGTCGGAACCGGCCGGCGCGCGGGCGCGTGGGCCGCGCTCATCGCGGCCGAGCTCGCGCTCTACGCGTCGCTGTCGCAGCCGACGGCGCTGAAGCCGTTCTTCACCGACCCCGGACCGCTCGCGCGCACGCTCCAGCGCGAGCTGGGCGGTGAGCGCTATCTGCTGTCGCCGCGCGCGCTCGAGTGGACTCAGGGCGCGGGGGCTAACCGGGAAGCCGCGGCGTTCGATCTCAAGCATCGCTTCTACGGCCTCACCAACGTGCCGTATCGCGCCGCCGCGGTCGCGGGATTCGGCGAGCCGCTCGTGCCGCAGGCGAACTACGAGGTGATGGACTTCCTTTTCACGCGCCCCAACATGGCGGAAGCCGCGCGCTACCTGCCCTGGGTGGGTGCCTCCGTGCTTTTGACGCGCGAACGCTACCCGGAGGGAACGCTCCGCTACCTGGGGCAGTCGCTCTGGCACGGGTACCGGAGCCCGTCCCCCGTCTCCGGCGCGTTCTGGCTGCCCGACGACGCCGCGAGCCGGATCCCGGCGGGCCTCGAAGCCGGACTGCCGCCTCTGACCGCGGCGCGCCCGGTGCCGTACCTGCGCGAGCCCGGCCGGGTCTCCGTGGTGGGGGAGACTCCTCCCGGCTGGCTGTATTTGGCGGAGCCCCGCTACCCCGGCTGGGAGGCGCGCGTCGACGGCGCCCGGGTGACGCCCGAGCCCGCGTGGGGCGCCTTCCAGAAGATCCGCGTCCCCGGCGGCTCGTGGAGCGTCGACCTCGCGTACGCGCCCATGTCATTTTCGATCGGGCTCCTGCTCTCGGCGCTCGTCGTATCCGCCTCCGCGGCTTATTGGTACAATCGCGCCCGATCTTTGTGAAAAAGTGGGTATCGGCCGCGCTCGGATTCGGAGTCACCGCGTTTTTCCTGTGGCTCGCGCTGCGCAAGGTCTCGATCGCCGAGCTGCAGCAGGCGGCCTCCGAGATGGACGTCCGCTACCTGATCCCCCTGGTCATGGTGGCCTTCTCGGACCTTTTCGTGCGGGCGGTCCGCTGGCGCCTGCTTCTCGACGGCGCTCCGCGGTCTCCGGAGGCGCCGCCGCCGTCGGTCTGGATGCTTTTCCAGCTCGAGGCGATCGGCCTCGGCCTCAATAACGTCCTTCTGTTTAGGCTCGGCGAATTTATCCGGGGGTACCTCGCGAGCGTCGAGCTGAGCATTCCCGGAGTCTACGCGATGGCCACGATCTTCGTGGAGCGCGCGCTCGACATGATCGCCTTGCTCACCCTCTTCGTGACCGCCGCGAGCTTCTACCCGGAGACGGTCGATCCCAGGGTCCGGACCGGGGCGCTCGTCGCCGTGATCGGGCTCTCCGTCGGCTTGGTCGTCGTAACGCTGCTCGACCGTGAGCTGGAGGCGGGCCGCGCGGCGTGGGTCGGCAAGCTGCCGGAGAGATTCCGCGATCTGGTGCAAAAGGCGGCGCTGGGCAGCCGCGCGCTGCGCTCGCCCCTCGTGATGCTCGCCACCGCGGCTCTGAGCCTTTCCTTGTGGCTGGTCGACTCAGCCATCTACTTTCTCGCCGCCAAAGGGATGGGCCTTTCGGAGTACATCGGCTACGGACGCAGCGTCGTCATCCTCTCGACGGCGGCGGCCGCTTCCGCCGTGCCCGCGGCGCCCGGCGCGTTCGGCACCTACGAGCAGTTCGTAAAGGCTCTCTTGGTGACCTGGCACGTTCCCGAGGCCGCGGCGCTGGCCTACGCCGGCATCGTGCATCTCCTTTTTTACCTCGTTTCGACGCTCCTCGGGCTCGTGTTCCTTTATAAGCTCGGCCACACGTTCGGTTCGCTGTCGAAGGCCGCGCAGGAGAACCTGCGGTGAGGACGTCGCTGCTCCCGCTCCTCGCCTGTCCCGACTGCGGCGGCGACGTGCGCTTCGCCTCGCTCGATGAGCATCCGCGTCCCGACGTCTGGCTCGAGACCGGCGCCCTCGCGTGCGCCGGCTGCAAGCGGGAGTTCCCGATCCACAACGGCATCCCGCGGCTCTACCCGAAGGATTCCATGCTCGCCGACGTGAAAAAGACGCAGACCAGCTTCGCCTACGAGTGGCTGCGCTATCCGGGCAGCATGCCCGAGGACAAGCCGATCTTTCTCGAAGAGACGCAGATCCCGGAAAACGAGTTCGAGGGCAAGCTGACGCTCGACGCGGGCTGCGGCATGGGGCGTTACTCGCGCGTCGCGCGCTCGCTCGGGGCGACGGTGGTGTCGATGGATCTCTCGGAAGCGATCACGCGCTTGATCCCGGCGGCCGTCGAGGACTCGAACCTCCATCTCGTCAACGGCGACCTGCTGCACCCGCCTTTCAAGCCCGCGACCTTCGACATCATCTACAGCCAGGGCGTGTTGCATCACACGTCGAGCACCGAGGACGCGTTCCTGCACGTCGCGCCGCTGGCGAAGGCCGGCGCGCTCGTCTCGGTCTGGGTCTACGGCCGGCCGGGCTCGTGGCGCAGCTTCTCGTCGAACCCGCTGCGGACGGGGCGGTCGTGGCTCAAGTCGATCCTGCCTTTGGTCTGGCTGATCGTTTGGGCGCGGATGATCTTCAGCGACGCGGTGAGGCTGGTGACGACGCGGCTGCCGGTGCCGCTGCTCTACGCGCTGTGCTACCCGATCACGGCGCTCGGCGCGATCCCGTTGGTGAAGTACCTGACGTTCTCGGTGCATCCGCACTTCCAGGTGAGGCTGATCGAGAACTTCGACTGGCTGGCGCCGCCCTACCAGTACAAGCACGTCAAAGAGGAGCTCCGCGAGTGGTATAAGCACGCGGGCTTCGACATCCTGAAGCAATTGCCGCACGGCGTAGTCCCGAAGGTGGGCGTGTTGGGCCGGAAGAAGTAAGTCTACTTCGACGCGGCGCGGCGGCGGTATTCTTCGAGCGCGGCGTCCGTCTCGCGCGATCTGCGGGCGGTCTGCTCGTAGAATCTGTCGTAGAACTCCACGTAGGCCTTCCGCTCTTCCTGCGTCCCCATGCGAGAAGCGCCCTGCGCCGGTCCCGGCGCCTCGTCGAGCGTCTTCTTGTAGCGGGCCGAGTAGCTCGCGAGGTTCGCGCCGAGGTCGGTGAGTTCGGCGGGAGGCTCGCGCGTCAGTTTGTCGAACTTCGAGCGCTTGTCCCAGAGGAGCGGCACCGAGGCCAAGAGCGGGTCTTTTCCGGGCTGATAAACGCGGTTGAGCGACGCGTCGTGGATCGCGTAGGTCGCGACGAGCGCGCCGGGGCCGGTGCTCGTCCAGCCGTCCTGCATCGTCCGGCGCACGTCGTGGTTGTGGAAGGCGTCGAACACGTCGCCGATCGGGCGCGTGTTGCCGGCCTCGTAGAGCCGCACGAAGTTGTTCGCCGGGAAGGACAGGTCCGGAGTCAATCCGAAGACCGATTTCACGCCGCTGCCGACGACCGATCGGATACGGTCGAAGTGGCCGGCTCCCCGGATCTTTTTCGGGTCCCATACTCCGGCCTCGGCGAGCGCGTTATGCGGGATGTGGCTGCAGTTATTGGTGAGACCGTTCCACTGGTAGCCGTTCGCGCGCGCCTCCACGTTGCGGGCGTTGAGGTAGTTCAGCACCTTGCCGAGCCCCTCGCGGCTGAGCGGCAGGCGCGAGCAGTAGGCGCTCCGCGCGAAGGTGATCGCGAAATCGGTGCCGAGCGCGCTGCGGACCATGAACTCCTTCACCGGCATCGCCGGGGGCTTGTTCTGGAGCTGCTCGTCGTGCGGCCGGATGCCGTCGAACCAAGTCTGGGCCGACGCCTTGGCGACCAGCGCTTCGACGGTGGAGGGTTCGAGCGTCGCCGTCGGCGACAGCCCGCCGTGGAAGAACATGTCGCGCCCCGGGATCGCGACCCAGTTCACGTTCGCGAAGACCTTGTTGACGCTGATGCCCACGCCGGAGTCCGGACCGGAGAGATCCGTCCCTTCGGGCGCGAGACGAAGCTTGGGGTAGCCGGCCGACGGGTCGATCTCGGCTCCGTTAATGAACATGATCGCGTGCCCACCGGAGCCGCCGGGCTTTGATCCCTTCTTTTCGAAGACGGTGACCGCGCAGATTTCCGCGTAATAAGGGAAAAGCGCGTTATAGACGCCCTGCGCCTCGGGCGAGCCGGGCGGGATCCGCGGAAGCGAGTTCTGCACCTCGATCCGGGCGGTCGCCTCGGCCATCGCGCGCTGGGCCTCCTGCACGAGCGCCGGATCGAAAAAGTCGACCTGAGCGGCGGCGGGTAGAACGAACGCCGCCAACGAGAGCAGGGAGACCATCACAAGCGTAGGGTGCGCTTGCGCGCGACGCGCGGCGAGGGGAATTGGGCCTAGGCCGCCCGGGGCCATCCGGCCTGGACCGGGATAAACCTAATGGTAGTGCGAGTCCCGTTCGCCGGCGAGGATCGGTACCGAAAGGCGGTTTTCCTTCGGCGGCACCGGGCAGTTGTAGTGCTTGCTGAACGCGCACGCCGGGTTGTAGGCCATGTTGAAGTCCAGCACGTAGCGCCCGTCCGCCTCCTTCTTCGGTTCGACGTAGCGGCCCACCTTGTAGCTCTGCTTTCCCGTCGTGGCGTCCCGGAAGAACACGCTCATGTCGTCCGGACCGGAGCCCGGCTCCTCGAGACGGTACGCCGCCAGCCGGCACGTCGTCGTCCCGACGGCGAACTCGAACCAGCCCAGCCGCGTCGCCGCGCGGTTCGCGCTGTGCGTCGACTCGATCGCCACCCGTTCCGGCTTCGCATCGGGCTTAAACGCGAGGACGTAGCGGTACTTCAAATCGACGGGAAAGTACTCGATCCCGTGGTACTCCTTGAGGCGGGGGCTCTTCGGGTCGAAGACGATGATCGCGGGATAGCCCTGATGCGAGAATCGGAGCGTAAAGCGGCCGACGCCGATCGCCGACGGCTCCAGCTCCGCCTCGCGAGCGGTCGCCGTGCCGTTCTTGAGCCGGAAATCTGCGGCCGCGTCGACGGCTGCGACATGGAACTTGTCGCCCTTCACTTCGACGCGCAGGTGATGCGCCGACAAGCCGTCGAGGCGGACGTCGTCGTCCTCAGCCGAGCCCACCGTCAGCGCGGTCTTCGACCCGAAATCCTTGCGCCGGATCGCCGCCAAGTACGACGTCGGCTTGCTCTTGAGCCAGTCGCGCGTCTCCTCGCGGTCTTTCAGGATCTCCGCGACGATGGGATCCTGTGCGGGCGCCGCGTGCGACGGCCGCGTGAGTGATAGAATGGCGAGAGCGAGATGGATCATCGGCGGAGTTTAGCGAATTGGAAGGTCGTCGCGGCCTCGGCCTTAGCGGGGTTCACCGCGCTCAATGTCCTGGCGTACCGTCAGGCGCGGTCCATGACGACGTGGACCGAGGCGAACCGTCCCGTGAATAAGAAGACGCCGGCGGACTTCGGCCTGCCTTTCGAGACCGTGACGTTTCCGGGCGTGCGCGAACTTCCGCTCGAAGCGTGGGTGGTAAAGGGAAAGGGCCTCGGCCCGGTTCTGGTCTTTCACGGCTACCACGACGCGAAGAGCTCGATGCTGCCGACGGCGAAGGGCCTAAATGCCCTCGGCTTCGACGTGCTCCTCGTCGACTTCAACGGCTCGGGCGGCTCCGCGGGCAGCGAGACGACGATCGGCTGGTGGGAGGCCGAGGCGGTCGGGTGCGCGGCTCGTTGGGCGGCGGCGCGCTGGCGCGGCCGCGCGCCGATCCTCTACGGCACGTCGATGGGGGCGGCGGCGGTGCTCAAGGCCGTGGGCGTCGATAAGATCCCGGCATCTAAGCTCGTCGTCGAGGCGCCGTTCGACCGGATGCTGACCGCGATCGAGCGAAGGCTCGCGCGGCGTCATTTGCCAGGGTTTCCGCTGGCGCCGATGCTGCTCTTTTGGGGCTCCTGGCAGCGCGACTTCGACGGGTTCGGCCACAATCCCGTCGAGTACGCCGCGCGGGTGCAGGCGCCCACGCTGCTCCTCTACGGCGACCAGGACGAGAACATCCGCCCGGCCGAGACGGAGGCGATCTTCAGGAACCTCGCGGGCCCTAAGACGCTTCACGTATTCAAGGGTCTGGCCCACCGGCACCTCGCGGACGAGCGCCCCGACGAGTGGCGCGAGGCCGTGAAAGCCTTCATGCTAAACTGACCGCGGTGGGCAAGCCTTCCGTCGTGATGGTGTCGGCGAACTTCCACCCCTACATCGGAGGGGCGGAAAAGCAGGCGCTCGAGCTTTCGCGCGCGCTGCGCGAGACCGGCGTCGAGGTCACGGTGCTCACGCGCCGCATTCTCAGGCTCCCCGCCTCCGAGACTCTCGACGGCGTCTTGATCCGACGCCTGCCCGCGTGGGGCGTCGGTCTCGTCGACTCGCTCGTGTTCATGACGTCGTGCTTCGTGTGGCTGCTCACGCACCCGGGCCGCTACGCCGCGGTGCACGTGCACCTCGCGGGCTCGCCCGCGCTGGCCGCGTGTCTCGCCGGCCGTCTGCTCGGCAAGCGCGTGATCGTGAAGCTCGGCGGGGGAAAGGGGATCGGCGAGCTCGCCGCGTCCGAATCCTCGTTCGCCGGCCGCCTGAAGCTCAAGGCGCTCGCCGCGCTCGGGCCGCAGTTCGTCGCGGTGAACCGGGAGCTCGTCGCGGAACTCGCCGACCACGGGCTGGGCGGCGCGCGCGTCGTCATTCAACCGAACGGCGTCGACACGAGAGCCTATCATCCGCCGAGCGCCGAGGAGAAGGCTCGATTGCGCATCGATCTCCGCATGCCTCCGGGTCTCTGCTTCCTATATGTAGGGCGGCTGGCGCCGGAAAAGCGCCTGGACCTGTTCGTCGAGGAGCTCGGCCGCGCCCTGAAGGAAGCGCCGGCGGAGGCCTACGCGGTGCTCGTCGGCAAGGGCGATCTCGAGCCGATGCTCCGCGAGGTCGCGATGGCGAGCGGGCTGAAGGGGCGCGTGCGGTTCATGCCCCCGACGCCCGAGATCATGCAGCTTTACCGCGCGGCCGACGTTTTCGTGCTGCCTTCGATCTCGGAAGGGCTATCGAACGCGCTTCTCGAGGCGATGGCCTCGGGGCTCGCGGTGCTGGCGTCGCGCGTGGGAGGCTCGGCCGAGGCGATCGTCGACGGAGGCTCCGGCTTCCTCTTCGAGCCTCAGGACGTCGCGACTTTCCGCGCCCGCATCGTCCAGCTTCTGAAGAATCCGGGGCTCGCGGAAAAGCTCGGGCTGCGCGGCCGCGACGACGTTCTGGCCCGCTTCGACCTCGGCGCGGTCGCTCGCCGTTACCGAGAGCTCTACGGGTTCCCCGGCTGACGGGGCCTTTTCGAACAGCGGCGGCCAGGCCGCCAGCGCCAGTCCCAGGGAGTACAAGAGGTTCCGGTTCATCCCTTCCAGTCTAGCCGAACCGCCGTGTTGGGGCGACGAAAGCCGGGTGAATGTATTTTGTGCTGAAAATACCGTCATAATCCAAGTCCCGGCTCCGGGCATTGACCCGCGCTTGAGACCCGATTAATCTATAATGAACCCGACATGTGCGGCATCTGCGGCATCGTCAACGAGCGGCCCGGGCGGATCGACCGGGAAGCCCTGGGCCGCGCCAACGCGCTGATCCGCCACCGCGGCCCGGACGAGGAAGGCTACTACACCGATGACCGTGCGGGCCTGGCGATGAAGCGCCTGGCCATCATCGACCTCAAGAGCGGCCAGCAGCCGATCTCGAACCCGGACAAGACCGCGTTCATCGTCTTCAACGGCGAGGTCTACAACTTCCAGGAACTGCGGCCCGAGCTCGAGGCCTCCGGCTATCCGTTCAAAACGAAGTCCGACACCGAAGTCGTGCTCGCCCTCTACGAGCGCCACGGACTCGACTTCGTCAAGAAGCTGCGCGGGATGTTCGCGCTCGCGATCTGGGACAAGCGGAAGGACCGCCTCGTCCTCGCGCGCGACCGCATCGGCAAGAAGCCGCTCGTCTACGCGCACGGGCCGGGCTATCTCGCGTTCGCCTCCGAGCTGCGCTGCCTCTTCGAGTTCGGCGTGGGCAAGGAGATCCGCCACAAGTCGATCGACCTTTTCCTGTCGCTGCAGTACATCCCGAGCCCGTACACCGTCTATAAGGACATCCAGAAGCTCCCGCCCGCCCACCTCCTCGTCTACGAGAAGGGGAAGGTGAAGATCGAGCGCTACTGGGACCTGCCGCTCGGTCAGAAGCCCGTGACCACCGACGTCCGCGAGGCGGAGGAGATGATCCGGACCAAGCTCGCCGAGTCGGTGAAGCTCCGCATGATCAGCGAGGTGCCGCTCGGCGCCTTCCTGTCCGGCGGGATCGAGTCGTCGATCATCGTCGCGCTGATGAGCCGCATG
>JACRDR010000221.1 GCA_016212845.1 Elusimicrobiota bacterium | reverse complement strand
TCGATTCGCGAAACGTAGCCGACGTCCGCGCCGAGAGACTCCGAGAGGCCTGCGGCCGCGCCGCGCAGGTTATGGAGGCTCTTCCGCGCCTCGCGGAGCTGTCCGAGCCGGACGGGGACGCACGGGATGCGGTGGTCGGAGCACCATGGGGCTTTCAGGTAGTCGAGGATAGGCTGAAGCCCGTCGTGATCGCGCGAAACGAAATCGCGCCACGCCGCGTTCGCCTCCCGGGCCTTCTGCCTCTGCGGGGGAGTCCCCTTCGCCTCGTCGGCCCGGCATTTCGAGTCGCGGGTGGCCGCCAGCAGCGCCAAATGATCGAGGAGGCGCTTCTTGGCGTCCGAGTCCCGTTTGATCGCCTGCAAGCCGGTCTCGAAGCAGGTCTCCGCGGCTCCGGAATCCTCGAAAGCGCGCGGCGCGCAGCTCCCCGTGCCTTTTTGCGCCGCGCGCACGACGTCCTGGATCGCCCCGTCGATGCTGTCTCCGCGATCCCCGGTGCCGATGTCTTGCTGGGCCAGCCGCTGGCAGGCGAAGAGCGGGCCGCACTCCTCGCAGTCCAGCGTCAACGAGTTCAGGTCGTTGGAGACCTTCGCGATCGCCGCGTCGAACTCCGCGAATTTCTTCTCGGTCCGCTTCATGAGGGGCACGAGCAGGTCTTTCTCGTCGTCTTCGGTGGAGTGGTAGCGGCGGTTGACGTTCTCCACCTTGTTGAAGGCGGACCAGAAATCCGTGACCGCTCCCTTGACGAGCGCGCACTTCACGTCTTTCGGGGGGCGCGCGGGGTTGACCGCCTTCGCGGCGCCGGCGGAGGGCGGTGCGGTGAGGCCCGTCGGCGAACCCGAGCCCGGGGTCGAACCGTCGTCGCGGCCCATCCCCATGCTCCCGATCGCGCCGGCGGAACTGGCGGCGCCGGAAGCGCCCGCCTCGCCGGTGGTCGCGACCCGCGGGTCCGACCCTCCGGCCGCTCCATACCCCGACTTGGTTCCCGAGCCGAACGCCCGCCGCATCGCGGCCAGCAGTCCCGCGCCCGCGCCGGATACTCGCCGCACGAGCGCGCTCACGCGCCGGCGGGCGCGCGCGACCGGGCCGTGAGCCTCCGTCTGGGAGCGGGCCCGGCCGTCCGCCTCAAGCATCGCGCTCGACCCTGCTTCGGACGCAGCCCGCCCAGCGCCGAAAGCGGAGGCGTTTGGAAACGATTGCGCCTCGCGCGCGGACAGCTTCGGAGTAGTCACGGCCGCTTTCGGCAGCCCTTCGGGCGGAGCGGGGGGCGCGGCGTCGCTTGCCGGAGCGCGAGACGCGCGTCCGGCGGTTTGGGCGGGCTCGGCCGCCACGGGTCCGCCCGGGTCGGAACCCGCCATGAGGTCGCCTCCGGTGATGAGGGCGCCCGGATCGCTGCGCTCCATCGTCGGTCCCTTCCAGCGAGCGATGCCGTCGAGCGCGGGCGCTCCGGCGGGACGGGGTTCGGTCCGCTCATCGAGCGGCACGGTCATCAGGAGCCATAGCCCGGCGACGAGCACCGCGGCCGCGCTTCCGAGGAGGGCCTTCCTCCTTCCCTTGAGCTTCTCCCAAAGGCTCGGAGTCCGCCGAGCGTCTCCGGTGAGCGCAGGAATCTCATCCTTCGGCATGAGGATAGTCTAGGGCTCGTCCGGGTCCCCGTCAAGACGATTTCAAGGCGGGCGGGAAAGGCCGGAATAATCATTGTGAAAAAAAGCTAATTTCGCTTCCGAAAGCTTGCGTCGCCATCCGGCACCGAATCCGCTATTCTCACGCTATGAATCGAGCCATCGTTTCCGCGTTCATTCTTTCCGCTTCCGCTCTTCCTGCCGCGGCGGGATCGAAGCCGGCGAACGGCGCCGCCTTCGTTTCCCAGAGCGGCATGAGCCCGACCTTGCGTCCCGGCGAGACGTCGCACGTGACGATCACGCTGCGCAACACCGGGACCAACCCGTGGACTCGGAGCGGCGGCTACAAGCTCGGCTCCCAGTCTCCGGTGGACAACGCGAACTGGCGCCGGGGCCGGATTCCGCTGCCCGTGGCCTCCGTCAAGTCCGGAGAGAGCGCGACCTTTTCCTTCGACGTGACGGCCCCGAAGAGCACCGGGACCTTCGTGTTTCAGTGGCGAATGGTGCAGGAGCGCCGAGAATGGTTCGGGCATCGCACCGAAAAAGTCAGCGTCCGGGTGGCGGGAGAGCCGGTTTGTCCGCTCAAGGTCCAGCCGGACGGCGGAAATCTGAAGGCCAATATCCACGTCCGCCAGCAAGCCTCGCTGTTCTTGGACGCCACCTTCCTTTACTACTACGGCAAGAACGAGGACGGTTCCGCGGCCGGTCCGTGCGGCCGCCTCTGGTGTCCGCTCGGAGTCGACGGCGGACCGATGGGAGAGGCCTGCGATCGGGCGCTCGTGGGCGGTCCGGTGTGGAGCTCGGAGACGGTGTCGCTCGATCCCGGCTGGCACGACAACGACCATTTCGCGAAAGTCCTCGATGGACAGGGCGAGGTGAAGGTCTGCTCCCGTCTCTTCCCCGATTCCTGCGGCACCGTCGCGGTTCCCGCGCACTGAGCCTTGAAGGCCGTTCGGGCCTCTGTTATACTGGCGGAGAAGCCGATTTCTCCCGCCCCGGCGCCTCCAACCAAAGGCCCCGGGGGGGGTGAAATAGGATCGACAGGAGCCGTTTGGCTGCTGGTCGCAGGCCCTGGTTGGTCAGAGCCAGGATAAAATCAGACCAAAACATAAAAGCCAACGTCGACACCTCGACTGTGGCCTGGTCCGTCGCCTAACCCGCGATAGACCACGCTGGCCGTGACACCTGCTAAACGGGTCCCAGCGTCATCAGCAGGCTGGGGTCGCTCCCGCGCGCTTCGTCGGCGGGCGGCCCGAGACCGAACGGAGCTGGTCTAGAGAGCACTCGTCCGGCGGTTTTCTCTAGACGACAATGAGCCCGGACTAAGCCTGTAGTGACCGCAGCGGGTGGTTCTTGGACGCCGGGGCAGTACCGGCCACCTCCACCACTTCCCCAAAGGAGCCGCGCTCGAAAGGGCGCGGTTTTCTTTTTCCCGGCCTTGCGCTTTTCGCTTGCGGGGTCTACACTAAATCGATGTTTTCGAGCCGCGACGTCACCCTTTTCGGCTCCTGCGCCATTTTTCTCGCCATCGCGGCGGCGCTGTATCTCTATCCCGAGTGGGCGCTGATCCTATTCCCGCTGGCGAGCCTCCTTTTCTTTTGGGGCGATTTCCGGCGGGACGAGGAGCTGCAGATCATCTTCATGTTCCTCTGCTCGGCGGGCGCGCTGCTGCTCGTTTCCCAGCTCAAGGATTTTCACGTGCGTTTCGCGCTCGGCCTCGAGACCGCGGGAATCTGGGTGGTGAGCCTCGGCCTCAATTTCCACCGATCGAAGCTCAAGGCCGCGACGCAGCGCGCGACCGCGCAGGCGTCCGAGCTCGACAACCAGCTGCGCGACCTCGATCGCGATCTCAAATTCTACGGCGCCTTCGAGTCGGCGGCGGCGC
>JACRDR010000218.1 GCA_016212845.1 Elusimicrobiota bacterium | reverse complement strand
CCGCCAGTCCTCGCCGTCCCGGCTGGTGTCGACCACGACGAGCTCGGGGCGCGGCGCCAGCACGCTCATGAAGCCGATGCCGAACTTGCCGATCTTGGTGAAGTCGTCTTCCTTGGTCGACTTGAAGAGGACGAGGAGGTAGTTGTTGATGACGTTCTCGTCCATGCTCTCGCCGTCGTCTTCGATGTGGACAACGATGCCGCCGGCCTTCTCGTCGTATTTGAGGCGGACGTCGATGCGGTTGGAGCCCGCGTCGATCGAGTTCTGAATGACCTCGCGGTAAAAATTTAAGGGCTCGTCGAACTGGTCGACCAGCTCCTTGACCAGGGAGGGGATGGCGGCCGTGGGAGACCGCTCGGCGTCACGAAGAGCCATACGGGTAGCGCGACCCTGAGTATGGGCCGCGTCTAAAGTATAGTCAAGCCCAAGAAACTCACGAAAAACTCAACATAAATGGGGGACAGTCCCCTCGTTCGGTTCGCGTTCGGGTTGGGCTACTTCAGGGTTTCGAGGAAGCCGAACATCGTCTGGTAGTACTTCACCAGCGGACCCGTTCCTTTATAGCCGTGGCCTTGCTCCGGCAGCTCGTAGTAGACGTCCTGCGTCCGGCCGCAGGCCTTGAGCGCCGCGAACATCCGCCGGCTCTCTTCGACCGAGACGCGCTTGTCGTTGGAGCCGTGCGTGAGGAGCAGCGGGCCGCTCGCCCGGCAAGCGTGCGTCTGCGGCGAGCGGTCGAGCCATTTCGCAGGATTTTTGGCCGGGTCCTCGCTCGTCATGTCCGTCACCCAGCCGGGGATGTTCGAGGTCTTCACGTAGCGCACCAGGTCCGAGATGCCGTAGTCGGAGAGGCCGAAACCGAAGCGGAACGCCGGCTTGTACCCGTCGACCTCGTCCGTCAGAGTGAGCGCGCGAAGCGTGGCGTAGCCGCCGTGGCTGCCGCCGAACGCGCCGACGTGCTTGGCGGGGATGCCGAGCTGCTTCGCGTACGCTTGCGCTCCGAGCACGACGTCGAGGATCTCGCCGCCGCCCAAGTCGCCTTGCATCTTGTCGTGGAACTCGCGGCCCCAGTCCCACGAGCCGCGCGGCGCCGGCGAGAGGACGTAGTAGCCCGCGTTGCAGAGCATGTGGATCTTCGCGGAGTACGTGTTCACTCCGCCGTAGAAGGCGAGGACGAGCAGCCGCGCGTCGTCGCCTTTCGCGGGCCTGAGCGGCGAGTAGAGAAACGCGTGCAGGGTCTGCGTTTCGCCGGGCGCGGAGAACTTGTCGAAGGTCTCGTAGCTGACCTTTTCGGCCGAGCAATGGACGATCTTCTTCTCGAGCTCGTCGCCGTAGTCGACGATCTTGGCGAGCTTGAGCTCGTCGCCGTCGAGCGCGGCCGAGTGGATCTCGTATGGCACCACGGTCGAGTTCAACGAGATCAGGAGCGCGCTTCGGTCGCCCTCCATGAAGGCGAGCGACGCCGGATACTCGCGCGAGGACAGGATGCGCCCATTCGAGGGGTCGATGACGTGGAGGACGTTCGTGATCGGCTTGCGTTCGAGCGCCACGAGCCGGACCGCCTTGCCCTCGAGGACGACGGCGTCATCGAGGTTCCACTTCGGGTCCGTCAGCGGCGTGGACTTGCCGGTCGTGAGTTCGAAGCGGTGCGCCACCGAGTTGCCGGTTTCGTCCGTCATGAAGACGAAATTGCCGTCGTCGATCCACTGCGTGGTCGGGTACACGCTGCGCTTCACCGAGCAGTCGAGCAGCGTCTTGCCCGGGCCGCCGGCCGCCGACAGCAGCAGCAGCGTCTTGTGCGTCCGGTCCTCGTCGCAGACGACCGACGTCACGATCTTGGAGCCGTCCGGGCTCCAGGCGATCGAAGCCCAGTTGGTGCGAAGCGCCTTCGAGTCCTCCCAAAGCGTCACGGGCTTGCCCGTCTCGAGGTCGACGTAGCCGATCGAGCCGGGCGTGAACTCCTGGGGGCCGGACCGGGCGCTGTAGGCGATCTTCTTGCCGTCCGGGCTCATCTGAAGGCTGTAGATGTACTTCTGCTCGGTCAGCTTCTTGAAGGCGCCGCCCGGGACGTACTCGTAGATGTTGGTGATCTCGGTGTTGTCCTCGTCGCCCATCGTGTAGAGCTTGCCGGTCGCCTTGCTCGCGACCGCGCCCCAGAGGTTGCGCTTGGCGTAGTCGACGTCGGTGAGCGGCTTCCCCTTCTCGAGGTCGACGGTCTTGCCGAGTTCGAACGAGGTCTCGAGCAGGGTTTCCTTGTCGCCTTTCTTCACGAAGAAGAGCCGCCCCGTCTCGAGGGAGAAATTGAAGTTCTTGTAGGGGAAGCCCTCGATGTAGGCCTTCACGTCGATCGGGCGGCCTTTGAACGTGACCGCCGGCTTGTCGGCGGCGAAAGAAGGGGCGAGCGCGAGGAGCGCGAGCGGGAGGAGGGGCATGGCGCGATGTTAGCAAGACCCGGAACCCGAACGCGACCCGAACGAGGGGACTGTCCCCTATCGCGCCCAGGGGGGGATGGCGGGGCCTTGGAAGCACGCGCCGGGCAGGCTCGGGTTCGCCGACGGGCAGCCGGGGCCCGGCATGCCGCACGAGACGCCGCAGCCGCCCCCGATCGAGCACGTCGCGTTTACGCCCAGCCCCGACGTCTTGATCGCGTTGTTGCAGTCGGCGACGGAACCCGCCACCACGAAGTTGTACGTCTGCGGCGGCAGCGAAGGGTCCGCCGGATCGAGGCAGAAGCCGTAGCCGGCCGGGTTCGCCGACGGGCAGGACGGTCCCGGCTTGCCGCAGTCGACGCCGCAGCCGCCGCCCAGCGTGCAGGTGATGTTGAGCGCCCAGCGGTCGCGCACGGCGTTCTGGCACGTCGCGGCGTCCGGCGCCACGATGTTGTAGAGCCCGGACGGCGGCGTGCCGCCGGGCGTGGGAGTGGGCGACGGCGTGGGCGCGGGCGGCGCGCCGCCCGGCCATGCGGGATCGCAGTAGGAAAAAGGCGGCGGAGCGGGGCACGCGGAGTTCCCGAGCGTGCCGCACGTCATCTTCGGCTTGCAGTCGGAGTCCTCGATGGCGGCCGGCACCGTGCAGTACGCCTTCGCGTGGTGGCAGGCCGACACGCAGGTGTTCTGGTCTCCCCGCCAATCGAGGCAGGACTTCCACGCGTCGAGCGCCACGCAGTTCCCCTTCGGGTCGGAGGCGCACGCCTGCCGGCAATCCGGGTACAAGCCGTGCGCGAAGCAGGCGCCCCAAAGGCCGTGGACCGGCACGTCGCCCTCGATCGTGTGGAGCCTCGCTACGCCGAGCGGCGCGAGCCAGGGATAGAGCGCCAGGAATTTTTCCATCGCGTCGCTCTTGGCGTCGGCGATCTTTCCCATCGCGCCGACGCCGTGGGCCTCCTTCCCCGCCGAGCCCGCGCCGCCGGCTGCCGGGGGTGAGCCGCCGGCGGCGCCGGCGCCCGTCGCCGGGTGGCCCGCGTGCGTGATCGAGACCTCGGGCGACTGCGCGCCGGCGGACGTCGCGCCGACGGGCGCGTAGCGCGCCACGAGAGCGCCCCACGCCCGGTCGTCGCCGTCCTTGGCGCGGGCGACGAGGTCGGCGACGAGGTCGTTGCCCCGTGCCCCCTCGGGGAGCGGCGCCCCCGTGATGTCGTGAGTCATCGCTGTCCCGT
>JACRDR010000222.1 GCA_016212845.1 Elusimicrobiota bacterium | reverse complement strand
TTGCCGACGACGAGGGCGTGGGAGCCGGCCGCGCGGACCATCTTGCGCGCGCGGTGGACGTCGTCGGCGTTGGAGACGAAGGAGAGGCAGAGGTAGTCGACGCCGAGCTTCAGCCCCCACTCGAGGTCCTGGCGGTCCTTCGCGGTGATCGCGGGCAGGTTCAGGTCGATGCGGGGCAGGTTGATGCCCTTGTGCTCTTTGAGGAGGCCGCCGACGACGACCTCGCAGGTCACCTGGTGGCTGTTCGGCTTGAGGACCTGGAGCTCGAGGTTGCCCTCATCCAAGAGGATCTTGCTGCCCTTCGTCACCTTGTTCGGCAGGTCGCGGTAGTTCGTCGAGATGAGCTGGTCGGTGCCGGGGACGTCGTCGGTGGTGATCGTGATGCGGCTTCCGGCCTTGAGCATGACCGGCTCGCCGTTGCGCAGGCGTCCGGTGCGCAGGCGCGGTCCCTGGAGGTCCATCGTGATCGTGATGGGCGTCTTCATTTGACGGGACGTGCGGCGAATGAGCTGCACGGACCGGGTCAGCTCGTCGAGCGAGGCGTGCGAGCAGTTGAGGCGCACGGCGTTCACGCCGCCTTCGATCAGGGCCTTCAGCACGAGCGGGCTGCTGGAGGCCGGGCCGAGCGTGGCCAAGATTTTCGTGTGCTTGTCCTTCGGGCGCGGAGGCGCGTCGACGAGGGAGTCGTTCGGGGTCAGCGTAGGCATGGTCATGAAAGCTCCTTTAGGCCGCGAGGACGCGCTTCAAGCGGTCCCCGTCGGCGGGCCGCACGACGCCTTTTTCGGTGACGATGGCGGTCACCAGCTCGTGCGGGGTGACGTCGAACGCCGGGTGGCGGGCGCGCGCCCCGAGAGGCGCGATGCTCCGCCCGTAGATCTCGACGACCTCGCGGGTCGAGCGTTCCTCGATCGGAATCGAGACGCCCGACTTCACCCGGAGGTCGACCGTGGTCGACGGCGCGACGACGTAGAAAGGGATGCCGTGGTGCTTGGCCAAGATCGCCAGGCCGTAGGTGCCGATCTTGTTGGCGACGTCGGCGTTGGCGGCGATGCGGTCGCTTCCCACGATGACCGCGTCGATACGCTCGGTCTTCATGATGTGCGCGGCCATGTTGTCGGTGATGAGCGTCGACGGGATGCCGTCCTGCATGAGCTCCCACAGGGTGAGGCGGCTGCCCTGCAGATACGGCCGGGTCTCGCAGGGATAGACGTGGCGGACCTTGCCCAACTGGTAGGCCCGGCGGATGACGCCGACCGCGGTGCCGAGGCCGGCGGTGGCGAGCGCGCCCGCGTTGCAGTGCGTCATGATCGTCGAGTTTTTCTTGAGGAGGGCGGCGCCGAGATCCGCCATCGTCCGGCAGCACTCCAGATCCTCTTCCGTGAAGGCGTCGGCCTCGCGCTTGAGCTCGGCGGCGAGCCGAGCCGCGCCGGCGCCCTCTTGAAGGAGCGCGCGGGCGCGAGTCCGCAGCCGCTCCACGCCGTAGCGCAGGTTCACCGCGGTCGGGCGCGAGTCGAGCAGGACGCGGCAAGCGGCGTCCAAGCGGGTTTTCCAGCTCGAGCGGGGCGCGCGCGCCAGATTCGCGCCGGCGAGCGCGACGCCGTAGGCGGCGGCGCAGCCGATGAGCGGCGCGCCGCGGAGCGCCATGTCGCGGATCGCGGCGGCGACCTCCTCGTGCGTGCGGCAGCGCAAATAGACCTCGCGGAGCGGCAGCTCACGCTGGTCTAGGACGCGCAGGGTCCCCCGGTCCCATGCCATGTGGCGGACCTTATCCTTCGGGAACGGAGGCCGAGCGGTGTTTCCGTGTCGCGCGGACGGCGCGGCGGCGGGCATCAGACGGTTATTCCGAGAAACCGTCCCGCCGCTCCCCTTTGGGGGGGAGCGGCGGGAACGAGTGCGGCTAAGAATCCCCGGTCAGGGGATCGAGTCCATCACCCGCTTGAGATCTTCCTCGGTGCGGCCGTTGATCTCGACGGTCTTTTCGCGGCCCTTGGCTCCGCGAAGGATGTTGACGGTGCGGGGGGTCACCTCGAAGAACTCGGCGAGATACTTCTTCAACGCCGTGTTGGCGGCTTCGTCGGTCGCAGGCGCCGCGACTTTCACTCGCAGGACGCTTCCGATCCGGCTCACCACTTCGTTCTCCGTAGCATTCGGGATGACTCGTACTTTCACGATCATTCAGTTCCCTCCCATCGCTGCATGTATTCCACAGTTGTCGGTCAAGTCGGTTCAGTTGAACAGGGCGCTTCCGACCCGCACCATGTTCGCTCCTTCTTCCACCGCGATCTCGAAGTCGCGGCTCATGCCCATCGAGAGCGTCCCCCCTTCCGGGAAGTTCCGCTCGAAAATCTCGCGCATGCGGCGAAAATGCGGCCGCACCGCCTCTACGGGGTCGAGGTTCGGCGCGATGGCCATCAGGCCCCGCACCTTCAGGCGCTCGTATTTCCGCGCCTTCTCCAGAAACTCGCCCAGCGCTTCGGGCGCGAGCCCCGACTGCGTCTCGCGCTCCGTGAGCTTGACCTGGACCAGCACCGGCAGCGTCTTTCCGGTCTCGGCCAAGTCCCCGTCCAATCGCTCCGCCAGCGGGAGCGAATCGAGGGAGTCCACGGTCTCAAACGTTTCCAGAGCCTGGCGGCTCTTGTTGCGCTGCAGGTGGCCGAGCATATGCCACACCGCTTTAGAGCCGCGTTCCTCGAGCGCCTTGCGCTTGGCGGCCGCGTCCTGCACGCGGTTTTCACCGACGTGCGAGACCAGACCGCTGCCCAAGAGCTCCAGGACCGCCTCGGGACGGGCTTTCTTCGTCACCGCGACCAGCTCTACCTCGGCCGGGTCGCGTCCCGCCCGGCCGGCCGCCCGTTCTATACGGGTCAGCACTCCGTGCAGGTTTTCAAGGATCGCCAAGACAAGTGATTATACCACCAAACGCCCCCTCGGGGCAAGCGAAAACCCTTGCATCGTTCCGCGCAAAAATGTAACACGGCGCCGATTTCGGGCCTAACGCCGGCGGCGCTATCCTATTTTGGTCAGGGTTTTTCCGGCGGACCTTTGGGGAGGTTGCGCTTGAGGAACGCCGTGACTTCGGCGAGCGCGGACTGCCACGGAGGCGGGACCGGCTCGACCTTGCCGTCGGCGGCCGGGATCGGCTTCGGGTCGTCGGACGTCTTCGGGACGGGCGGCTGGGCGTCTTCCACCACGGGCAGGACTTCCGGGACGCGTTCCTTGATGACCGGCTTTTCCAGCGGCTGCGGCGCGAGCTTCGGGATATCGGGGACCGGCGGCGGGGCCGAAGCCGCGGCCACGACCAACGCGGGAACGGATTCGACCGCGGGCGGCGGAGGCGGCGGAGGCGGCTGAGTCGCCGCGGGCGCTTTGGCCGCCGGCGCCGCCATCGTTGCGGCCGTCTGCGGCAGCAGATGGGCGAGCTCCGACTCGAGGCGGCGGATCATCGCGAGGGATTTCGCGAGCGACGACTCCTTGCTCGCGAGCTGGCGGTTCAAGTCCTCCACCACCTGGGCGAGACGGCGCTGTTCGCGCATCGCGTCGGCCTGGGCGCGCAGCGCGTTGTCGAGCGCGAGCGCCGCCTCCTGCACCCGCGTGTCGAGCTGCGCGATCCGGAGCTCGCGCTCGCGGAGCTTGTCGTCGAAGACGCGGTACTCCCCCCGCACGCGCTCGGCCTCGTCGACCGCGCGGCGCTCGCGCTCCTCCAGCGCGGGGATCGTGGAGACGCGGTCGTCCAAAAAGCGGATGCGCTCTCTTGCGGCGTGCAGCTCGCCCTTGAGATCGACGAGCGTGCGCTGGAGGCTCTGCGCGAGCGCCTGCTCCTCGCGGCGGTTCTCGAGCTCCTTCATGAGCTCGGTGACGTGCATGAAGATCCGGTGGCTCGTCGCGTTTAAGAGCTCGTCGGGCCCGGTCGCGGCGGACGGGTCGACGTAGGCCGCGGTCTGCGCCGGGGCGACCGGCGGCGGCTGGAGATCGTTGAGCCGCATCGCCTCGACGATGTCGGGGTAGAGGCCGGCGCGCTGCCACCGGCGGTCGCCGGAGGCCGAGTCCGCCGGGCACACCAAGGACGCCGCCGAGAACCCCGGCAGGCGCGCGAGCTCGTGGGGCTCGTAGTTCCCCGGGACTTCCCCTTCGTGGTAAACCCAGTATTTCACGTCACACCTCTCTCAATCGGCGAAGCGCGTCGACTAAGTCGCGGAGCTGCTGGCCCTGGCCCTTGGATTGGTCCTGCACGCCGCGGATCTTGGCCTCGAGGAACTCCGCCGCGGTCTCGAGCTTGCTCGAGAGCTCGCCCCGGACCGCCCGGAGCTCCGCGCGCAGCGCGTCGGCCTCGGCCAGCCTTTTCCGGCCCTCGTCGGCCGATTTTTCGGCGGCGAGGCGGCGCTCCTTCTCTTCCTTGAGATCGGCCTCGTGTCCCGCCGCGCGGCGCTCGAGGAACTCGACGCGCTCCTGCTGGATCTTGAGCCGCGCCTCGTACTCGCCGCGGATCGCGCTCATGCGCAGGCGCAGGCCGCCGAGCTCCTGGTCGAGCTCTCCCTTCAAGTCCTTGAAGTGCTTGAGCCCCGCCGACTCGCGGCTGAGGATCGCGACGCGCTCCTCGAGACGGCGGTTTTCCTCGAGCAGCTCTTTGACGTGCTGCGCGAGGGAAGCGGGCATTTCGCCCTTCTCGCCGCGCGTCCGTTCGAGCTCCGCCTTGAGCGCGCCGACCTCGGTGCGCGAGAGCGCGAGCTCCTTGTTGATCTGGAAGGTAGCGAGCGACGCCTCGTGGACGGTCGGGTCCTCGTAGGCGCGGTCCCACCACGCGCGCAGGCCCTCGAGAGCGTCCTGCAAGGGGCGCGTGTCGGCGGCGGGCGCGGCCGCAGGCGCGCGGCGAAGCCGGTCGATCTCTTCGTCGACCTCGCGCTTAAACGAGTCGAGCCAGTCCTTATAAAGGAGGAGCTTTGACATGTCCGGGCCTAGACCCTCAAATTCTAATGGCCATTCATTGCGATTTTATTTCCGCCCCGGCGGCCGGCCTCCCCCGCCCGAGCAGGCCCTTCGCCTCCATGAACTGGCGTACCTCGGCGTTGTGGGGGTCGAGGACGAGCACCCGGTCGAAGGCCTCGCGGGCCTTCTCGGGCTCGCCGGACGCCCAGCGCGCCGATCCGAGCCGGGTCCACGCGAGGGCGCTGTCGGGGTCGAGCCAGACCGCCTCCTGGCATTCCCGCGCCGCCTCGCCGAAGCGCTTGTCGAAGTAGGCCTTCTCCGCCCGCTGGAGCTTGTACTGCACGAGCGCGGCGCGCGGCAATTGCTGCTCCTTCGGCGCCTCGAGGCCGGTCCCCTTCGAGACGGCGGCGAGCAGCCTCCGGATCGGCTGCTTCTGCGGGTCTTCCCCGGCCGCGGCCGAGGCGAAGAGCACCGCCTCGACGTCGCGGCCCTCGACGTACGCCTTGATCGAATCCGCCGCGCAGCGGCCCGCGGGGCCGGCGCTCCGCGCGAAGAGGGCGCGGTGGTCGTCGGAGTCCAGGTCGAGCTCCCCGTAGAGCGCCTCGAGCCGTTCCAGGCGGCGGCCCGGGTCGAGCTTGGCGAGCTCGGGCGTGCCTTTCACCGCCTTGCGGAGCAGCTCGAGGACCTCCGCGTACTCCTCGCTCTCGAGTTTGGATTGGGCCTGGTAGGAAAGCGCCGGCCCGCTGTTTCGGAGCTCCTCGAGCGCCGACTTCGGGCCTTCTTCGGGCTTGGACGCTTGCGGCGCGGGCTTCTGGTGCGCGCACGCGCACGCGAGGGCCAGCAGCACCGCCGCGCCGCGCTTCACAGCGGGCGCACCTTCCCGGAGGCCTCGAGGTCGCGCCAGCGGGCGAGCACCGCGGCCTGGGCGGCGGCGGTCGCCGGCGGATCGTCGTCGGCGCGGCCCGCGCGGCGCTCGGCGGCCTCGCGCAGGACCTGCGGCAGGGAGGCCAGGAGGCGCGCGCGCACGGCGGGCGCGGCGCCGCGAAGCGCGAGCGCGAGCTCCTCGCTCGTGGACTCGCGCGCGAGCGCCGCGAGCGAGCCGGCGTCGGCGCGCGCGAGGTCCTCGAAGCGGATGAGCCCCGACTGGACCGCCTTGAGCGCCTTCGGCGCCTTCGCCTTCACGTCCTCGAGCACCGCCTGGCGCAGCGGCTCGGGCGAGCGCGCAAGCAGCTCCTGCAAAAGGCCCGGCCCGCGCGATTCGCGCGCGATGAAGTCGTGGAGCTCGTCGGTGAGCTTGCGCAGCTCGGCCTCCGGCGGCGGCTTGTCCGTCGACGACTTGGCGAGCTCAACGGCGGCGTCCTGCCTTTCTTGCGGCGGCAGGAGCCTAAAGAGCGCGGCGGCGGCGTCGGGCTCGAGGGTGGCGAGGATCCAGCGCGCCGCGGCGGGCCCCCGCCCCTGCAGGAACTTCGCGACGAGGCGGAGGTTGCGCCCGCTCACGAACGCGAGGCCGAGCCCGCCGGGAGGCGCGGGCAAGGACGGGACCGCGTCGATCACCGTGCCGCCGGGCGGCGCGAGCAGGCGCATCTGGTCTTCCCGGATCTGCCGCACGGCGAGGACGGCGCTGCGGCGCGCGGCGCGCGCGGCGAGCGAGACGAAGAGCGAGGCCAGGATGAATGCCGCCGCGGCCGCCCCCGCGCCGACCTTGACCCACGGGTTCTCGAGCAGTTTTTTCGGCGTGACGGCGAGCGAGGCCGCCGCGACGACGACCTCGTCGCCGCGGTCGGGATCGACGGAGAGCGCCTCGCGCGCGAGCTTCTCCGCGGCCTTGCGCTGCGGCGCGGTCAGGCTTTCGTCGACGAGGAGCCGGACGGACAGCCGCCGGAGCGGCTCGGGCTC
>JACRDR010000224.1 GCA_016212845.1 Elusimicrobiota bacterium | reverse complement strand
CGGGCCGGATCCCGCAGCCGGTGGAGACGACCGGCTCGCCGATCGACTTGTTCGGGTAGCCCAAGGCGAAGAAGGCGGCCCACGCCGGGTACTCGTAGGAGCTCTCCGGCCGCGCCAGCGCCGGCACGCCGGCGGCCGCGGCGTGGCGGAGCAGCACGAGATCGCCGAACTCGGCGAAGGGCCGCGCCTCGACGACGAAGTCTTCGAAACCGTCCGGGATCAGCCGGCCGCCTCGGGCGCGAAATTTCCAGCGCCTCCAAACCCGGGGACCCGAGGCGTCCTTCACGCAATGCGCCGCGGTCGCGAGCACGCCGCCGCCCAGATGCGAGCCGGAGCACGAAGCCTTCAGATGCGGCTCGCCGGGAGGGGAAACGCCTTCCCTCGGCTTGCGCGCGCTGCGGTTGTCGACGAAGAGCTGGAACACCGACTCCAGCCGCTCCGCCGCGAAAGCGAGCTCCTTGTCCGACAGATCGGCTTGCAGCAGACGCACGACCCGGGGAGCGGGTTTGGCGGGGGCGGCGGCCGGCGCGGCCGCTCCTTTGAAGACCGGAGGCGCCACCTTGGGCAGCCAATCGCCCAAGGCGGGCTCTTCGGCCCGGACGAGGCACGCGGCCAGCGCCAGCGCGAGATGCACGAATTGAGGGTAGCCCCTGCGGCTTTGACTTTCCAGGGGGATTCCGACGCTGTATAATGCGGGCCCGTGGCTAAGAAACAGAAGAGCAAGCCCAAGGCGAAGGCGAAGCCCAAGCAGCCCGCGCCGCTTCCGACGCCCGCTCCCGAGCGCAGCCGGTCCGAGCCCGAAGAGACGGTCGAGGAAGAGGAAGCGGAGCCCGACATGGGGCCCGCCGAGCTCGGCGAAGAGCGGATCACCGACGTCCGCTCCGACGAAGACGACGAGTAGGCTCGCCGCAGGCTGGGCGGCGGGCGCGTTCGTCACGCTGGCGCTCGACCTCTTGTGGTTGGGCGTGCTGATGAGCGCGTTCTACCGCCGGCACCTCGGCCACCTCATGGCGCCGCGCGCCTATTGGCCCGCCGCGTTCGCGTTCTACGCTCTCTACGGCGCGGGCATCCTGTACTTCTGCGCGGAGCCGGCGCTGCGTTCCGGCGGCCTTCGCGCCGCGGCCCTCCACGGCGCCGCCCTCGGCCTGCTCGTCTACGGCGTCTACGATCTCACCAACATGGCCGTCCTGTCGAATTGGGGCGGGCTCGTCTCGGCGGTCGACGTCTCGTGGGGCGTGGTGCTGACGACGCTCGCCGCCTGCGCCGCCTACAAGGCCGCGGCGTGAGACTCTGGAGTCTCCACCCGAAATACCTCGACGCGAAGGGCCTGGTCGCGCTCTGGCGCGAGGCGCTTTTAGCCCAGGCGGTGCTGCGCGGGCGGACGAAGGGCTACCGGCATCATCCTCAGCTCGACCGGTTCAAGGCGCAGAAGTCGCCGATCGCTTCCATCAACGCGTATCTCGCCGCGGTGCACGCGGAGTCCGTCCGGCGGGGCTACGCGTTCGACCGGAGAAAAGTCGGCGCGGCGCGCGCGCGCCGGAGGATCGCCGTGAACGCCGGCCAAGTCGCGCGCGAATGGAAGCACCTGCTCGCGAAACTCTCGGCGCGCGACCGGGCCCTGCGCCGCCGGTGGAGCACCGTTTCGCATCCCGAGTGCCACCCGCTGTTCCGCCGCCGTCCCGGCGCCGTCGAGCCCTGGGGAACGCTAGTAGGTCGCCGGGACCTTGCCGCCCGCGCGTCTCGCCTGGGTGAGGCCGATCGCGATCGCCGGAGTGCGGCTCGTGCGGCGCTTGCTCTGATGCTTGCGGTGCGTCAGTTCCTTGTGGACCATCCTCTGAGCGGTCTTGCCGTATCTGGTCATAACGCCTCCTCGTACTTAGGATAGCGCGGGCGTGTGGAGGTTTCGCGATCTCAAGGCCGCTTGAGGCCGCTTTCGCCGGCCACAAAAAGCGCCGATTTTGGCGGTATTGTTCCTCTTTCCGAAATCATGAAGGGCGATCCGGCACCGATCCGGCTATCCTGAGCGTACCCGGCGAGGAGCGCGTATGGTCCTGCTATGGACGCTGGTATTCGGTCTCGCGGACGCGGCGGCGCTGAAAAACGGCGCGTCGTTCGTCGCCCAGACGCCCCCTCCCTCATCGATGAAGCCGGGCCAGACGTTTCGCGTGGAGCTGCGCATGAAGAACAGCGGGACTTCGACGTGGACCGCCGCCGCGGGCTATAAGTTGGGAGCGCAGGAATCGACCGATAATACGAACTGGCGCCGCGGCCGCCTCTCGGTTCCGGCTTCGACGCCGCCCGGCAAGGAAGCGGTGTTTTCTTTCGAGGTAAAGGCTCCGGCGGCTCCCGGCGAGTATCACTTCAAGTGGCGCATGGTGCGCGAGAAGGTCGAGTGGTTCGGCCACGCTTCCGCCGACGTCGTCGTGAAGGTGGCGGAGCCCGAGCCGGAGCTAGGTCCTAATCCCAGCCCCGGCGTGTGGAACGGGACCGTGCCGAACCTGCGCTCCGTCGTCGAGGGCGTGGCTTCGCAGAACCCCGAGCTGCTCGCGCGTTCCTGCCAAGATCAGGGCGGGACCTGGGAGTTCATGGACAAGGTGGTGAAAGAGCTGCGGGCTCGCGACCGCCGCTTCGGCTTCAACTGCAAGCGCGGCAACTGCGGCGACGCGTCGAAGGACGGCGTGGCGTACTACGCGGGCTACGGCGATCCGGCCGACGGCAAGGGCCCGATCGTCTGGGTCGACACGATCGAGGCTCACTGCGGAAACGCGAAGCCGTCGTGGCAGGTGTTCCCGTTCGAGAACAACGGAGCCTGGATTAGCCGGCACTAACGGCCGAGCGAGACGACCTTCTCGAAGGCGGCGCGCTCGACGGGCTGGACGGACAGACGGGAGTTCTGGAAGAGGACCATCGACTTGAGCGTCGGCTGCTTCTTGAGGGAGTCGAGGGTCACGAATTTCTGGAACTTCTCGACGAACGTCACGTCGACGTGGTACCAGACCGGCCTTTCCTTCGTCGCTCGCGGCTCGAAGTACTCGCTTTTCTTGTCGAACTGAGTCGGATCGGGATAGGCGAGCTTCGAGACCTCCATGAGCCCTGCGACCCCGGCCGGGTCCACGCTCGAATGGTAGAATAAGACGAGGTCCCCCAAGGACATGGCCTTCATGAAGTTGCGGGCCATATAGTTGCGGACGCCGTTCCAGCCGCTCGTGCCGTCGCGCTTCAAGTCGTCGATCGAGAAGACGTAGGGCTCCGACTTCATGAGCCAGTGCTTTTTCGCCACGGACCGATTTTAGCTAAATGGCCAGCATCCCCACGCACGCGTTCTTCGCCGTCGGTCTGACGCGCGCCCTCAAGTCGGACGCATCAGTAGGTCTGCTCGCGCGCTCGGCCGCCTTGGCGTGCCTCGCGGACCTCGACGTCGTCGGATTACTCTATAAGGTGCCTTACGACGCGCCCTGGGGCCACCGCGGCGCGACGCACTCGTGCCTGGCGGCGGCGGTCCTGGCGCTCGCCGGCGGCAAGGCCTATCCGCTCCTGCTGCTCGCCGCGCTGACGCACCCGTTCCTCGACATGCTGACCGACGGCGGAAGGGGCGTCGCGTTCCTGTGGCCGTACTCGGCCGAGCGATATTTCCTGCCGTGGCGGCCGATCCCTGTCTCGCCGATCGGCGCGAATTTCTTCAGCGAGCGCGGGCTGCACGTGCTTTCGATGGAACTGCTCATGATCTGGGCGCCGACCGCGCTGCTGCTTTGGCTGAGCATCCGCCGAAAGGGGTGACATGGAGAAGAAGAGCGTCCCGTTCGAGAAGACGGTTTTCGTGTGCACGAACGTCCGGGAGGGGAAGGCCGCCTGCGCGAATCCCGGCGCGGGAGGCGACGAGATCTGCCGCGCGCTCAAGGAGGCGGTCAAGGAGGCCGGGCTGAAGTCGAAGATCCGCGTGGCCCGTTCGGGCTGCCTCGACCGCTGCGCCGAGGGCCCGAACCTGTTCGTCTACCCGAGCGGCGAGTGGTACAGCAAGGTCGCGCCGGAGGACGTGCCGGCCTTGGTCAAGAAGCTGTCGGACCGGTCATGATGACCGCGCGGTGGGGATAGGGGATCTCCACCCGCTCCTGCTCGAGCGCCTTGAGTACCGCCAAAAGCAGCCGCTCCTTCGCGGCCATGTGCACGCCGTAATCGTCCGTCCGGACCCAATACACCACTTCCAGGTCGATCGAGGACTCGCTGAGCTTGTCGACGTGCGCGCGGTCGAAGCGCAGCCGGTCGTCCTTCTTCACGATCGCCTCCACGAGCCCGGGCAGGCGGGCGAGCGTCTCGAGCGGCGTCTTGTAGGAGACCTGGAGCGGCAGCACCACGCGCCGCTCGGCCATCCTCTTGAAGTTCTGGATCTTCGTCGAGGTCAGGCTCGCGTTCGGGACGACGAGCAGCTCTCCGGAGGCCGCGCGTACCCGGGTGGTCTTGATGCCGATGTCCTCGACCGAGCCGGAGAAGCCGTCGAAGCTGATCGCGTCGCCGAGCTCGAAGGGGCGGTCGAGCCAGATCGCGACGGCGGAGAAGAGGTCGCCGAGCACCGCTTGGGCCGCGAGCGCGACCGCGATGCCGCCGATGCCGAGACCCGCGATCATCGACGTGATGTCGAAGCCGAGGTTGCTGAGCACGAAGAGGACCGCCACGATCCAGACCGTCGCGTTCGCGAGGAGGGTCACGGTGCGCCGCGTCTGCGCGCCGCCGGGCGCGGTGTCGTCGGTCGCCGCCGTGAGCCCGAAGGCGAGCGCGCGCTGGAGCATCGTGACCGCGCGGAACGTGACCGCGATCACGACGACGGCGCGGAAGCCCTTCTCGAGCCAGTCGGGGAACGCGTAGGGGCGCGTCGCGAGCCAGAACGCCACGAGGTACTGCTCGGGGGTGCGGACCATGTCGAGCAGTTCGACGATGAGATCGTCGATCTTCGTCGTCGTCTTGGCGGCCAGGGCGCGCAGGCGCTCGAGGACGAGGCCGCGGGCGAGCCGGAATCCGAGCAGAAAGCCGAGGAAGACGGACAACGCGGAAAGGTGGGTGCGAAGGGTATAGCCGAAATACCCGGTCTCTAGGAGCTCCATGGGCGGCAGTTTACTTTACTTGCCGCGGCAGTTGCCCCATGGGCTGCCGGGGAGCTTCACGCAGGAGCAGCCGATGGTGCAGTCTTCCTCGGACTGGCAGGTGCCGTTGCAGCCGGACATCTGCGCGCAGCACGCGGCGCCGGGGCAGGCCGCGCAGCGGTCGGTGACGGTGTCGCAGCAGCTCGTGCCGAAGCAGCCGGTGGCGGAGCAGCCCTGCTTTTTCGCCGGCTTATCGGGCGCGAGCTCCGGCATTTCCACGACGATCGCCCTCCGAGGCGTCACGACCGGGGGCGGAGGCTGGGGGCGGACGACCGGCGGGGAGGCGACGGGCGGGGGCGGCGGCGCTTCCTCGCGGCAGTCGAGCGGGCAGCCGCCCTCGAACGCGGCCGTCTCTCCTTTCGCGCTCGAGCAGACGCCCCAGCGGTCGTAGGGTTTCTGGGACGAACCCGCGGGGCCGTCCGAGCGCCGTGTCGCGGCCGCGAGAATGCAGGCTTCGCGGGGCTTCTCGGCGCCGGTGAAGAGGTAGGGGAGCTTGTCCCACTCCTGGCCGTCGATCTCGCCTTCGGCGACCAAAACGCTCGAGTCGTCGACGCGGCCGGTGACCGCGGGCTTGCCCAAGAGGATGCGCTTCTTGTTCGCCGAGGCGATCGCGTCGACGATCGACTCCGCCGAGTCGCGCTTCACCCGTTCGGCGGACATGAGGATCGAGGCGACCAGGACGAGGGTGACGCCCGCGATGGCGGCGGCGGTGAAGGCGTCTTTGGGCGTGAAGGGGGCCTTGGGGGCGGCCATCCCTAAAAGCTTACCAGCGGGCGCCGACCCGGCGCAAGCCTTCGAAGAGGCATACGGCGGCGCAAGAAGAGAGGTTCAGCGAGCGCACGTCCGTCGAGACGGGCACGCGGTAGAAGCGGCCCGCGTAGCGGTCGCGAATGTCCTGGGAAAAGCCCTCGGACTCCTTGCCGAACAGGAGGAAGGAGTCCTCCCGGTAGGGCGCGTCCCAGAAAGAGGTCTCGGCGTGGGTCGAGAAAAGGAGGAGCGAGGCGTCCTTCGGCAGGAAGGCTTCGAAGGCGGCGAAGCTCTCGTGCACGGTAAGCTTGAGCTTGGGCCAGTAGTCGAGGCCGGAGCGGCGGATCTGCGCCGAGTCGATTTTGTAGCCGAGCGGCTTCACCAGGTGCAGGTTCGTGCGGGTGGCCACGCAGGTCCGGCCGATGTTGCCGGTGTTCCAGTGGATCTCGGGCTCGACGAGGACGACGTTCACTTCTTCAGGCGCTTGGCGGCGAAGTAGAGGGCGACCGCGAGGATCGTGAAGGCGGCGTTCGCGCCGACGATGCCCGCGGCGGCGCCGATGCCGTCGAGCGCCTTGCCCAGGCTCAGCGCGGCGACGGTCGAGACCAGCGTCGTGAGCCCGACCAGAAAGCCGAGCGCGCGCGGCTGCGTCTTCTCGGGCAGGACGGACTGCAGAAAGGAAAGCAGGCTTAGGTCGCTCGCCGCCCAGGTGAGGCTCGAGAGGAAGATGAGCGTGAACAGAAGCGGCAGGCTCGAGGTCGCCGAGAGCGCCCAGATGCCGAGCAGGCCGACGGCCGCGAGCCTCAGCCACGCGAAGGGCCCTTTGCTCGTCGCCGCGAACCGCAGAAGGACCGCCGCGCCGATGAGCTCGCCCAGATTCGAGGAGCCGAGCAGCCACGCGGAGGCCGCGGGCATCTCCAAGACCTGCTTGGCGAAGACGGGAAGGAGGACGTTCTCGAAAACGCGATGCACGACCGCGGGCAGCACCATCACGAGCGTGAACCAGCGCAGGCGCGGGTCGCCCAAGATCGCCTTCGCGCCGATCCGGAGATCCTCCGCCGAACCCTTGATCGCGGCGGCGATGCGCTCGCGTGCCGAGCCGCTCGGGGCGGCGGTCGCCGCGGGCTCGAAGGCGTGGCTCACGCGCGAGAACGCGTAGGCGGCGCCGAGCGCGGCGATGGGCTGCAGCCAGAGGGCGGCGGCGGCGCCGAACTTCAGGATCACCGCGCCGGCCAGGAGCGCGCCGGAGACGCCGGCGGTTTCGTAGAACATGTGGAGGCTGCCGTTGTACTGCTTGAGCGCCTGCTCGTCCTTGCCGAGCACGAGCGCCGGGACGACCCGCCGGGCGGTCTCGAGGACGCCCGTCGCGGCGCCCAGCGCCGCGTAGAGGGGGAAGAGGGTGGAAGACGAGACCCAGCCGAGGGCCGACAGCCCGAGGACCGCGGCGACGAGCCCGGCCTGCGTGAGCGCCGCCCCGGCGGCGACTTTCGCGGCCGGGTGCCGGTCGGTGAAGCCGGCGGCGAGCGAGGTCGCGATCATCTGGCTCGTGCCGTAGAAGATGACGAGCCAGGCGACCTGCGTCGCGCCGCCCAAGGCCTGCAGGGCGATGAGGTGCACCGCGACCGTGACGGGATCGATGCCGAACTTCCACAGCGCGGTGCCGGCCTGCATCCAGCGAACGCTCTTCTTCGTCGACTGGGGAGGCTGAGGGGCCTCGGGCTCGGCGGCCGCTCGCGCGGCGTTTTTCGGCAGAGCGGGAGAAAGGAGATTCTTCCAGCCGGCGGTCGCGGGCGCTTCGACTTCGGTCTCGGATTTCGCCGGCTCGGCGGACGGGGCGCCGAGGAGAATATTGAACTGCCGCTCGGTCGAAGCCGTCGCCGCATCCGCCGGAGCGGACGCCGCGAGCTTCGCTTCCTTCGCGATGGCGACGCCCTTTTCGGCCAACGCTAGAGGCTGGGCGCTGACGGGCTTTTTCGCGTTCTTGTTCCCTCTCCCGCGAAGCGGGAGAGGGTTAGGGCTAAAGAGGACGGCTTGCCCGAGGGACAGAGTCTGCGGCCCGGGCGGCAGGGCGATAGGGACGGCCTGGCCGCCGACCACCGGCATCGCCACCGGCGCCGCGGGCGCGTTCACCGCCCGCGTCACCGTCTGGGCGGCCGACACCCCGGGCAAAACCGCGATCCAGATCGCGAGAATCGTCCTCATCTCCTTGGAATTTTACCTCCGACGGCCCCCTTAACACTGAGGGCCCAAAGGGCACCGAAAACGGTACAATGGGCCCCTCCATGGAGATCACCCTTTTCAACACGCTGACGCGCTCCAAGGCCCCGCTGCAGACGGTCGCGCCCGGCAAGGTCGGGCTCTACACCTGCGGGCCGACGGTCTACAACTACCTCCACGTCGGCAACTACCGCACCTACGTCTTCGAGGACGTGCTGCGCCGCGGCCTGGGCTACCTCGGCCGGGACGTCTACCACGTCATGAACATCACCGACGTGGGCCATCTCACCTCCGACGCGGACACCGGCGAGGATAAGCTGGAGCTCGGCGCCGCCCGCACCGGCAAGACCGCGTGGGAAGTGGCCGAGTTCTACACGCAGACGTTCGTGGCGGACTCGAAGCAGCTCAACCTGCTCCCGCCGCACGTGCTCTGCCGCGCGACCGATCACATCCCTGAGCAGATCGAGCTGATCCAGAAGCTGGAGAAGAAAGGCTTCACGTACCGCACCTCCGACGGGATCTATTACGACACCGACAAGTTCGCCGACTACGGCAAGCTGATGGGCGCCTCGCACAAGGAAGGCATCAAGGCCGGCGCGCGCGTCGAGCTCAGCCCGGAGAAGCGCAATCCGTCCGATTTCGCCGTGTGGAAATTCTCGCCCAAGGACAAGAAGCGCCAGATGGAGTGGGACTCGCCTTGGGGCAAGGGCTTCCCCGGCTGGCACATCGAGTGCTCGGCGATGGCGATGCGCTACTTGGGCGAGACCTTCGACATCCATTGCGGCGGCGTCGACCACGTCACGATCCACCACACCAACGAGATCGCGCAGGCCGAGGCCGCGACCGGCAAGCCGTTCGTCTCGGTGTGGATGCACGGCGAGTTCCTGCTGATGAACAAGGCGAAGATGGCGAAATCCGCGGGCGGCTTCCTCCGTCTCGCCGATCTCGAGGAAAAAGGCTTTTCGCCGCTCGACTACCGCTACCTTTGCCTCACCGCGCACTATCGCAAGCAGCTCGACTTCTCGTGGGAGGCGCTGGAAGGCGCCAAGACCGCGTTCCGCAAGCTGTCCGACCGCGCCCAGATGCTCGACAGCGAGGCGAAAGGCGGCGCGAGCGACCCCAAGCTCGCGGAGTTCGTCGAGCGCTTCCGCGGCCGCGTGGCCGACGATCTCGACATGCCCGGCGCGCTCGCGACCGTGTGGGACGCGCTCAAGCCCGGCGCCCTGTCCGAGGCCGCGCAGCTCGCGTTCCTCACGGAGGCCGACAGCGTACTGGGCCTCGGCCTGATCAAGGCCGCCTCCGACGGCCTGTCCGCCGACCTGCAGGCGCTGCTCGATCAGCGCGCGCAGGCCCGCACGAACAAGGACTTCAAAGCCTCCGACGAACTGCGCCAGAAGCTCGCCCAAGCCGGCGTCCTCGTCGAGGATACCGCGCAGGGCCAGCGGTGGGTGCGCCGGTGAGCTGGGCCTGGCTTTCCGGCCGCAACGCGGTCAGCGAAACGCTGCACGCCCGCTCGCGCGCGATCCGCGAGCTGTGGGTCGCCAACGGCACGCAGGGCGACCACATCCGCGACCTGGTGAACCTCGCGCGCGCCGCCGGCGCGAAGGTCAAATGGGTCTCTCCCTCCGATCTCAACAAGATCGCGCCGGGCAACAACCAGGGCTTGGCCCTGAGAGTCGGCGAGCGTCCCGCCGCGGGGCTCGACGAGATCGTGCGCGGTCTCGACGCCGAGCAGAAGAAAACGACGATCCTGGTCGCGCTCGACCAGATCCAAGACCCGCAGAACCTGGGCGCGATCGCCCGCGTCGCCGCCTGCCTCGGCGCTCGCGCGATCATCATGCCCGAGCGGCGGTCGGCGCCGGTCACGAACGCGGCCGTGCAGGCCTCCGCCGGCGCGATCGAGAAGATCCCCGTGCTGCAGGTCGGCAACCTCTCGCAGCAGCTCGAGCGCCTCAAGCAGGACGGCTTTTGGATCTACGGGTCCGACATGTCCGGCAAGCCCTGCTGGGACATCCGGTTCAATCTGCCCATGGTGCTCGTCATCGGCTCGGAAGGCTCGGGCATGCGCCCCCTGGTGCGCGAGCGCTGCGACGAGGTCGTCGCGATTCCGCAGGCCGCGGCGGGCGTCGAGAGCATGAACGCCTCCACCGCCGCCGCCGTCCTCCTCTACGAAGCCGTCCGCCAAAGCCGCGGCTAGAATCTAAAGCCCGGGGTCCGACCCTAGGCTAAGTTACTGGCTTAGGACGCCGGGACGGTGGAAAGGTTCCCGGAAGGGTCGGGCGCGCGGGACCGCATCTGCAGGGTGAGCCAGAGCGCTCCCGACATCGAGAGGGCGAGGCCGGCGACTTGGTAGAGGCCGACCGGCTCCATGCCGAGGAACCAGCAGTAGACGAGGGTGAGGGCCGGGTAGGAAAGCATCACGGCGGTCGCCTTCGAGAGCTCGAGGTTGCGGATCGCGACGTACCAGAGCACGGTCGTCGTCGAGTTCAGCACGAGGCCGTGGAAGAGGACGAGCAGGCCGAGCCGCGGCGACGGGTCGAGGTACGGAGTTTTGAATGCCGCGGACACCGCCAGGCAGGCGCCGAGCACGACGAGGCCGTAGAAGAGCCGGCCGCCGGTGATCGTGACCGCGTCGACGTCTTCGGGAAGGCGTTTCGAGAAGACGTGAGAGACCTGGTACATCCATGGGCTGGCGAGGATCAGGAGATCGCCCTTCCAGTGGGGTGTGCCGAGATCCTTGCCGAGCACGAGCGCCGTGCCGGTGAGCACGAGGGCGGAGGCGGCGGTCTGGCGGGCCGAGATGCGTTCCCCCAGCATCCACGCCGAGATCACCGCCGAGTAGACGACCTCGACTTGGCAGACGATCGCGGCGTTGGCCGCCGTGGTCCAGCTCACCGCGGTCTGCATGATGGCGACCGTGAGTCCGGAGGCGAGCCCGCCGAGCACGAAGAAAGGCAGCCGCAGTTCGGGCCCGACGATGCGGCGCCAGCGCCCTTTTTGCGCGAGCCACGGGGAAAGCGCGAGCACTCCGCAGGCCAAGTGCAGCGTTCCGAACAGCAAGGGGTCGCACCAGCGTCCGGCCTCGCGGGCGGTGATGGTCCAGAAGGCGGTCAGCGCCCACGACACGTACAGCGCGAGGATCGGCGTCAAAGGAGCAGGTAGGTGGCGAGGCCGAGGTAGAGGATGTTGCTCAAGAGGTCGGTCGTCGTGGTGATGAGCGGGCCCGTCGCGGTGGCCGGGTCGACGCCGAGGCGCCGGAAGATGAAGGGCTCCAGCGAGGCCAGGAGCGAGGAGACGGTCATGGAGAAGGCCATGCCGAGGCCGACGACGAGGGAGAAGCGCCACGTGTAGCGCTCGCCGTAGAACGCGTAGGCGATGAGGCCGGTCGCGACGCCGTAGAGCAGGCCCATCGTGAGCCCGACGAGCACCTCGCGGCGCACGGCCTGGCCCGCATCCTCGTCCTTGATTTCGCCGGTCGCCAAGCCGCGCACGACGAGCGTCGCGGTCTGCGAGCCGACGTTGCCGCCCATGCCGGCGATGAGCGGGGAGAAGCTCGCGAGCGCGATGATCTTGGCGATCGTTCCCTCGAAGCCGCGGATGACGGTCGAGACCAGCATGCCGCCGAGGCACGTGATGATGAGCCACGGGAGCCGCAGCCGCACCTGCTGGAGCACGCCCATCGCGAGGTCGTTGCGGCCCATGCCGGCCATCTTCGCGAAGTCTTCTTCGGTCTCTTCGCTGGCGATCTCGAAGATGTCGCCGTAGACGACGATGCCGAGCAGCTGTCCGTCCGGGGTGACGACGGGCGCGTGCTTGAGCTTGTACTTGGAGAAAAGCTTCACCGCCTCTTCCTGGTCCATTTCGGGATGCAGGGTGCGGGGCTGATCGTCCATGAGGTCGGCGACCGTCATGTTGTTAGGCGCGACGACGAGCTGCTTGAGGCTCACCGTGCCCTTCAGGCGCCCTTCCTCGTCGGCCACCATCAGCGTGTCGAGGTGGATCTCGGCGATGTGGCGCAGCCGGGTGCCGAGCTGGATGCGCTCCATCGCCTGCTTCGTCGTCCAGCGCGCCTCGACCGTCATGTAGCGGCCGCGCATGAGGGCGCCGACCGACTGCGGGGGATACTGCAGGTATTTCTGGACCGACTCGTAGCGCGCGCGGTTCATCACCGTCTTGAGGTGGCGCACCATCGACTGCGGGAGGTCGCGCGCCACGCGGCCGACGGCCGAAGGCTCGAGTCCCTGCAGCAGCTCCTCGACGTGCTCGCGGCCGAGCGACTCGAGCAGCTCCTTCTGGAACTCGGGCTCGAGCTCCTCGAAAAGCTGGTACGCCTTATGGCGCGTCAGCAGGCGGAAGATCACGCGGCGCTCGTCCGGCGAGAATCGGTCCCAGCCGTCCGCGAGATCGATCGCTCCGACTTCGCGCAGGCACGTGCGCGCGGAGGCGAATTCCTTGCCGCCCAGGAGTTCCTTGAGGTCCGAGAGATAGAGCTGAAGCGTTTTCACTGGCGGCGGGATTTTATCAATTTCACTATAATCCCGCCGTGGCCGCTCCGTATATTCCGATCGTCCCGTCGGGACGGGCCGACGATCTCCTGGGCATCCTCGTGCGCGCGGAGGAGGTCCGCTACGCGCGGCTCAAGATCGTCGTGCCGGAAAAGCCCGCCGCGACGCGCGCGTGGCTCGAGCCGATGGGCAACGTTTTCGGACGGCTGCTCTACCTCGGACTGTCGATCCTGCCCAACCGGCTGCTTTCCGAGGTCCAACTCGCGTTCTGGGGGAAGATCGCCGCGCCGAACACCTTCCCGCTCGACGCCGCCGATCCCCGGCTCGAGGACGCGAAGACGCTCGTCGCTCACGCCGGCGGCCGGCCCGCGCTCTTGTGCGTCTTCACGCACCCGCCGGTGGTCGGCGAGTGGCTGAACCTCAACATCGAGCTGACCCGCCAGGCGATGTGGGCGCTGCGGCTGCTGCGGCCGAGCGCACCTAGGCCCAAGCTCATCGTCGCGGTGGACCCCTTCGCGCTCGACGCGTTCGGTCTCTTCATGGAGGGCGCGTACGCGGGCTTCATGGGGAGCCTTCATCTCGGCTTCGACCGGCTGGCGACGCACCGCACGCCGCAAAGCCGGGCGCTGGTGGGCTTCACGTCGTGGGATCGCGTCATTTTCCGGCTCATCCGGGTCCTCCGCGAGCGCGGCGAGGCGGGGCTGCCGCTCGGCGGCGGCGTGCCGACGACGAGCCGCGCGCTCTACAGCGCGAAAGAGTTCGTGTGGCATTGCCGCCGGGTCCGGCCGCGGGACCGCTCGCCCGGAGACGCCCTGCGCGCGCTCGAGGCGAACGCCGATTTTTCGAGGTTCCTCTCGAGCGGTCTCGTCGGCGCCGGCCTGAGACGCAGCGCCTGGCGAACCTTCGAGGCGTACATGCTCGCGGTGGTCGCGGGCGCCTGGGGCGGCGACGACAAGCGCGAGGGCGGGCCGTCCGCCGACCTAGGGGCGCTGACCGAAGCGGGCCGCGCGGCGGCGTTCGCCGTGGCGAAAGCGGCCGGTCTCGACGGCGCCGGGGCGGACGGCGCGG
>JACRDR010000023.1 GCA_016212845.1 Elusimicrobiota bacterium | reverse complement strand
GAGAGGTCGAAGCCGGCGCTGCCGAACTTGCCGAGGTTGTTGAGCGCGAACGTGCGCGCGACGACCGCCTGGGCCTTGAGCGCCTCCGCGGGCCACTCGGCGCCCATTTCTTTCGGCAGCACGCCGTAGAGGTACTCCTCGATGCCGGTCTCCTGCACGACGGTCATCGTGGCGTCCTTGTTCGGCTTCACCAGCAGGCTGCCGTGGTAGCGGCTGGCCCCGATCTCGAGGAAATCGTCCGCCGACTTGGGGATCAGGCGGACCTGCCCGAGGAAGAGGAAGGGGCCGAAGTGCAGCGCGCCCCGCCCCGCTTCGACGTCGTACACCTGGCTCGAGTCGAGGTCGTGCGATTCGCCGGTTTTCTGGTCGACGACCTGGAAAAGCCCGTGCAGCCGGAACGTGAGCGCCGAGGCCTTCGGGACGACGCCGATCTGGACGATCGAGTCCGAGATCCGCGGCGAAGACTCCGCCGCCCCGGTCGCGAGCGCGAGCGCGACCAGCAGCCTCATCCGAAGAGTTCGCCCGCCTTGGGTGGGACCTTGAGGCCGAGATGCTTGAAGGCTTTGGGCGTCGCGACGCGGCCGCGCGCGGTCCGGGCGAGAAAGCCGGCCTGGATCAGGAAAGGCTCGTACACGTCGGTCAGCGTATCAATTTCCTCGCTCACGGCCACGGCCAGGGAGTCGACGCCGACCGGGCCGCCGCCGAATTTCTCGACGAGCGCCGACAGCAGGCGGCGGTCCATCGCGTCGAGCCCTTCGGGGTCGACCTCGAGGGCGTCGAGCGCTCCGCGGGCGATCTGGGCGGTGATGACGCCCTTGCCTTGGACCTGCGCGAAATCGCGGACGCGGCGGAGCAGACGGTTCGCGATGCGGGGCGTGCCGCGGGAACGTCTCGCGATCTCCATCGTCCCTTCGGGCTCGGCCTTGATCTTGAGGATCTTCGCGGAGCGCTTCACGATCTCGTCGAGGTCCGCGATCTCGTAAAAGCTGAGGTTGCCGACGATGCCGAAGCGGTCGCGCAGCGGGCTCGTGAGAAGCCCGGCGCGCGTGGTCGCGCCGATGAGCGTAAATCGCGGGATCGCCAGCTTGACGGTGGAGGCGGCGGGCCCTTTCCCGGTGGAGATGAAGAACGTGTAGTCCTCCATCACCGGATAGAGCGACTCCTCGACGACGTGGTTGAGCCGGTGGATCTCGTCGATGAAGAAGACGTCGCCCTCGGAAAGGTCGGTGAGCATCGCGGCGAGATCGCCGACGCGCTCGAGGATCGGGCCGGCGGTCGTGCGGAGGTTGACGCCCATCTCGCGGGCCAGGATGTTCGCGAGCGTCGTCTTGCCGAGGCCGGGCGGAGAGTAGAAGAGGCAGTGGTCGAGCGGCTCCTTGCGCTGGCGCGCCGCCTCGATGAAGACGCGCAGATTCGCCTTGAGCTTCTCCTGCCCGATGAACTCGGAGAGCGCCTTGGGCCGGAGCGCGCGGTCGTAGCCCTCGTCTTCGGGGATCGCGGCGCGGGTCAAGACGGGTTCGTCGGCCATCAAAGCCTCTTGAGGGCGAGCCTCAGGATCTCTTCCACGTTCGCGCGCTTGCCGCCCAAGTCCGTCGAGACCGCCTGCAGCGCGGTCCGGGCCTCCGCGGGCTTATAGCCGAGCGACGCGAGCGCGTCGAGCGCCTGCGACATCGCTCCGTCGGAGGGCGCGTCCGCGCGGGGAGACCCGCCGCGAGGCACGGACTCGCCGAGCTTGTCCTTGAGCGCGGCGGCGAGCCGCTCGGCGGTCTTCTTCGTGAAGCCGAAGACCTCGGCGAGCATGCGCACGTCGCCTTCCAGGATCGCGCGGCGGAAATCGGGGAACGAGCGGGAGGCCTTGTCGAGATGCTCGAGCGCCTTCTTGGCGCCGGTCCCGGGCACGTGCTCGCGGAGCTGGTGAAAGACCTCTCGCTCCTCGCGCGTCAGGAAGCCGTAGAGCGACGTGCCTCCGCCGTACATCGCGACGGACTCGGAGATGAAGATCTCCGCGGGCTGGCCGGGCGCGAGCCGCGCGAGCGAGGTCGGAGTCAGGTGCACCTCGTAGCCGACGCCGCCCGCTTCGATGACGGCGAGGGAGTCGCCGCGCTCGAAGACGCTGCCGCGCAGAAAAGCGATCATTTCGCCTCCGGCAATCGGTCCCGCCAGTCGCGGCCGACGCGGTCGAGCACCTTGAGGCTCTTGTAGCGGCTGCTGCGGAGATGGCAAAGAGCGATCGCCGCGGCGTCGGCGACGTCGTCGGGGCGCAGGGGCTCGGCCAAGCCGAGCGTGCGCTGGACCATCTTCTGCATCTGCGCTTTTTCGGCGGCGCCGGAGCCGGTGAGCGTGGTCTTCACCTGCTTGGGATTGTATTCCACGACGGACTTCCTCGCTTGCGCGGCCGCGAGCACGATCACGCCCCGCGCCTGCAGGGTCGCGCGCATCGTGTTGGCGCGCTTGAGGAAGAACATCTCTTCGATCGCGACCGCGTCGGGCGCGTGCTCCCGCAGGAGTCCCTCGATTTCCCCGTGGATGTCGCGCAGCCGGTCGGGCAGGGGGTCGGAGGCGGGGGTGCGGACGAGCCCGGAGGCGAGCAGTCGGATGGTCCCGGCGGGCGGCTCCTGTTCGAGCACCGCCCAGCCCGTGTCGGCCACGCCGGGGTCGATCCCCAGTATTTTCAAGGTCTACTTGTCGCCTTGCGCGAGGACGCTGTCCGGCATGTCGAAGTTCGCGTAGACGTTCTTGATGTCGTCGTGGGCTTCGAGCTCGTCGATCAGCTTGAGCACTTTCTGCGCGTCGGGGCCGTCGATCTTCACGGTGTTGGACGGGAGCATCGTGAGCTCCGCGGACTCCATCGCGATCTTCTTCGCCTCGATCGCCGACTTCACCTTTTCGAAGTCGGCCGGGGCGGTGATGACCTCGAAGCCGGAGTCCTCGGTCTTGATGTCCTCGGCGCCGGCCTCGAGAGCCACGCCCATGAGCGTATCCTCGTCCGTCGCGCCCTTTTCGATGAAGATTTGGCCCTTGCGCTGGAACATCCAGCCGACCGCGCCGGCCGAGCCCATGTTCCCGCCGTTGTTCTCGTAAATCTTGCGCACCTCGTTGGTCGTGCGGTTGGCCTTGTCGGAGGTCGCCTCGCAGAAAATGGCGATGCCGCCGGGGCCGTAGCCCTCGAGCGTGAGCTCCTCGTACGTCACGCCCGGGATCTCGCCCGTGCCCTTCTGGATAGCGCGCTTGACGTTCTCGGCGGGCATGTTGGCCGCCTTCGCGTCGTCGATCGCCTTGCGGAGCCGGGGATTGCCGCCGGCATCGCCGCCGCCCATGCGAGCCGCGATCGTGATTTCCCGCACGATCTTGGTCCAAACCTTGCCGCGCTTGGAGTCCGTGATCGCCTTCTTGTGCTTAATGCCCGCCCAATGTGAATGGCCGCCCATCGTCGATCCTCCGAGGAGACGATACTACTAAATTTCGACCGGGGACCGGACCTCGGCCCCCGCGTACTGCGCCTGCAAAACGCGCCGGTAAGACCTGGAGCGGTTGCGCGTGCCGCCGTGCCATAGATGGCCGTTGAAGACCAGGACCGAGCCCGCCGGGGCCTCGATCACGCGTTCTTGGTGGTGGTGCGCCCGCGGATCCGACCACTTCTTCGGCACCGCTCCGGGAAGCAGGTGCGTACTCGGGACGAGGCGGGTGGCTCCGTTGTCCGCCGTGAAGTCGTCGAGCAGCCAGATCGCCGTGACGATTGCGTACGGCTCGTCCTTCGTTCGCGGGAGCCAGTCGGTGTGCAGCCCCTGCTGGCCGAACCCGGGGAGGGGGTCGCGGCCGCTCAGGCCGAAGAGCTTGAATTCGCGCTTGAGGACCTGCCGGACGGCGGCCTCGACCGGGAGGCAGCCGGAAAATCCTTCGATCGACTCGGGCTCGAGGCTCGCGTGGCGGGTCCCGGTCGCGCCGCGCGGCATGGCGGCCTCGAATCGGTCGCGCCAGAGATTCACGCGGCTCTCGTCGAGCACGGCGGGAAGGAGCACCCAGCCCTGCGTATCCAGCGCTTCCATAAAGGGAGTGCCCCGTCCAGGAATCGAACCCAGATCAACGGTTCCGAAGACCGTTGCTTTATCCATTAAGCTAACGGGGCCTAGGCGCATTCTACTAAAGGAAGGGGAGGGCTTGCGTTCCCTGGGGAACGGCCCTATCCTCCCGGCACGATGAAACAATGCCTCGCGGCGCTCCTGTTTTTGTCCGGCCACGCGGCGGCGGCGCCTCTGCGCCGCGAAGAGGTCCCGGCCCCGCTCGTGCCATGGATCGACTGGGTGCTCGCGGGACACGAGGAAGAGGTCTGCCCGTCGCTGGTGCCGAGCGAGGTTCGCACGTGCGTGTGGCCCGGCCCGCTTTCCCTCTCGCTGTCGGAAAAAGGCGGGCGCTTCGAGCAGCAGGTCCGCCTCTACGCCCCGGCGTGGGTCGAATTGCCCGGAGAGCCGGGGAAATGGCCGCAGGAGGTCAAGATCGACGGGACGCCGGCGGCGGTCGTCGCGCGCGGCGAGGTCCCGTCGGTGAAGCTGAAGCCCGGCGCGCATTCCCTATCCGGCTCGTTCGCGTGGGACTCGACGCCCGAACTCCTCCGCGTGCCGGCCCGGACCGGCCTGCTGTCGGTGACCGCCGGCGGAGCGGCCGTCCCGTTTCCGGTGCGCGACGAAGCGGGGAAGCTTTGGCTGCAGCGCTCCCAGGCGAACGCGCCCGAGGCCGCCGGTCTCGAGATCTCGGTGCACCGGATGCTCGTCGACGACGTGCCGCTGCGGCTTCAGACCGAGGTCCAGCTGCGGGTCTCCGGCAAGAACCGCGAGGTCGTGCTCGGGAAGGCGCTGCCGAAGGGCTTCGCGCCGATGGAGCTCTCCAGTCCCCTGCCCGCGAAGATCGACCCCGACGGCCGCCTGCGCGTGCAGGTGCGCGCCGGCGCGTGGACGCTCTCGATCGGCTCGCGGTACGAGGGCGCGTTCACGCAGCTCAAGCTGGAGGAGCCCGCCGGCGCCTGGGACTCCGACGAGGTCTGGGTGTTCGAAGCGCACAACGAGCTTCGCGTGGTCTCGGTCGAGGGCGTGCCGTCCGTCGACCCGAAGCAGACGCGCCTGCCGGAGGAGTGGAAGCGCCTTCCCGCCTACCTCATGCGGGAAGGCACGATGCGCCTCGTCGAGCGCCGCCGCGGCGACCAGGACCCGGAGCCGGACCGCCTCACGCTCGACCGCGCGATGTGGCTCGATTTCGACGGCAAGGGGTTGTCCGTCCGCGATACGGTGCAGGGCGCGCTTCGCCGGTCGTGGCGGCTCGACATGGGGCCGGAGACGAAGCTCGGCCGCGTGGCGGTCGGAGGCCAGGACCAGTTCCTCACCTCCGTGGGGGAGGGCGCGCCGGCCGGCATCGAGGTCCGGGAAGGACAGGTAAACCTCGCCGCCGACAGCCGCGTGGAAGGGCGCCGCTGGTCCTTGCCCGCCGTCGGCTGGAGCCACGATTTCGACCGCGTGAGCGCTCGGTTGAACCTGCCGCCCGGCTGGCGCCTCGTCCACGTATGGGGCGTCGACGGCGCGGATTCGACGTGGGTGAAGAACTGGACGCTGCTCGATCTCTTCCTCGTGCTCGTCCTCGCGGCCGCGGTCTCGAAGCTG
>JACRDR010000223.1 GCA_016212845.1 Elusimicrobiota bacterium | reverse complement strand
GAAGTCGCGTGATCCTGCTCGCGCTCGCGCTGGCGGCGGCGCCGGTCCGCGCGGTGGAGCCCGCCTGGGAGCCGGCCTACGCCGAGCTCAAGGAACATTTTCAGGCGCTCGTGCGCTTCGACACGTCGAACCCGCCGGGCAACGAGCTCCCGGCCGCCCGCTACCTCGAAAGCGTTCTCGCGAAAGACGGGATCGAGTCGCGGGTCCTCGTCTCCACCGGCGCCCGCGCGAGCCTCATCGCTCGCGTGAAGGGCTCGGGTTTGAAGCGGCCGCTCCTGCTCTCCTGCCACACGGACGTCGTCCCGGCCGACCGCGCGCGCTGGAGCGTCGATCCGTTCTCCGCCGCGGAAAAAGACGGCTACATCATGGGCCGCGGCGCGGCCGACATCAAAGGCCTGTGCGCGGCCGAGCTGATGACGCTCAAGCTGCTCCGGCGGTCGGGGGTCGCGCTCGAGCGCGACGTCGTCTTCTTCGCGCAGGCCGACGAGGAAGTCGGCGGCTCCGAGCGCCATCTCACCTGGCTTCTGCGGGAGCACGGCGCGCTGCTCGACGCCGAGTTCGGCATCAACGAGGGCGGCCACTCGGTCTGGCGCGACGGCAAGCTCACGGCGGTCCATCTTCAGGCCGCGGAGAAACAGTACCTCGACGTGACGCTGATCGCGCGGGGCTCCTCGGGCCACTCGTCGGTGCCGCGCCGGGACAACGCGGTCTACGCGATCGGACGCGCGCTCGCGAAGCTCTCCGCGTGGGAGCCGCCGCTCGAGCGCCATCCCGTGGCCGTCCGCTTCCTTCAGGCGACCGCGCCGGGCGCCGGAGAGCGCGCCAAGCTCGTGGAAAAGCTCGCCGGACGAGGCTGGGAAAAGGCGGCGCGCGAGCTCGAGAAGCTCGATCCGGAGGCCGGAGCGCTCTTTCACGACACCGTCTCGGCGACGATGGTGCGGGGAGGCTACAAGGAGAACGTCGTCCCCGCCGAGGCGCGCGCCGTCGTGAACTGCCGCCTGATGCCGGGCCGCGACCCGAAGGCGTTCGTCCGCGACCTGGCGGCGGTCATCCGCGAGCCCTCCATCGAGCTGAAGTACGACGCCGACGACCTTCCGCCGATCCCGTCGATGCCGCTCGATACCCCGCTCTACTTCGCGATCCGCGACGCGCTGCGCGAGCAGCACCCGAACGCGCTGATCGCGCCTTTCATGTCCGCGTGGTCCACCGACGCGCAGTCGCTCCGCGCGCGGGGGACGATCGTCTACGGGCTCGACCCGCCCATGACGCCTGAGGACGCCGACCGGGCCCATGGCGACGACGAGCGCATCTCGATCGCCGCGATGAACGCCTATCTCCGCCTTCTCTATTCGGTCACCCTAAAACTCGCCGCCGCGCCCCCACCATGATCCCACTACTCGCTCTCGCCGTCTCGGCCGCGTTCGCGGCGGAAACGTACTCGACGCAGCAGCTCGCGCTCATGCGCGAGTTCTCGGACCTCGCGCTCTCGCCCGACGGCTGCTCGGTCGCGTTCGCCGGCGACATCAGCGGCGCGCAGGAGGTCTGGCTCGTCGACGCGTGCAAGCCGGGCCCCGCGCCGCGCGCGCTCCGGGAGGAGCCCGCCTGGCCGCGCCAGCTTTCGAGCTTAAGCGAGCAGGTCTTCGAGCTCCAATTCTCGCCCGACGGCAAGTCCGTGCTCTTCGCCGCGGACCGCGGCGGCGACGAGCGCCGCGACCTCTACCGCGTGCCCGCGGCGGGCGGCCCGGTGACGCCGCTGACCCTCCCCTCCGCCTCCGAGACCGACCCCGCCGCCGACCGCGGCGCGGACTTCTCGCCGGACGGCAGGCGCCTCGCCTACGTCGCCGACGTGCAGTCGTCGTCCGCCGCGGCGCCCGGCGCCGAGGGCTACGGGTACCAGCTCTACGTGCTCGAGCTCGCGACCGGCGAGTCGAAGCGGCTCACGAGCACCGCGGTCAGCCTGCGGACGCCGCTTTGGTCGCCGGACGGCAAGACGATCGTCGTCACCGCCTCGCCCGACGGCCAGACCGGCGGGCTGCTCTTCGTCGACGCCGCGACCGGCGGCACGCGCGAAGTCTCGCCTCCGTCCGCCGGCGGCATCCTGATCCCGCAGGAGTTCTTGCCGGGCGGGAAGGAACTGCTCTGCCTCGCGCGCAACGAAAAGGGATTTTTACAGCTCGCGCTCGTCGGCGCGGCGTCCGGCGCGACGCGATTCATCGGCCCCGGCGATTGGGACGTCGACAACGCGGTCGTCCGGAAAGGCGCCGGCATCCTCTACACGCGCAACGAGGACGGGCGCAGCGCGATCTACCGGCTGCCCGCGCCGGATCAAAAGCCGGTCAAGCTCTTCGGGCCTTCCGGGCACATCGCGGCGTTCGACGCCGACGCGTCCGGCGCCCGGATCGCGATGCTGTGGGGGGACTCGCGCCGGCCCTCCGACGTCTGGCTCTTCGACTGGAAGACGGGCAAGCGGACGCGCGTGACGGACGCCTCCGCCGGCGGCGTCGAGCCCGAAAATCTCGAGGAGTTCGCGAGCCTGCATCTCGAGTCCGCCGACGGCACCCCGTTTCAGGCCTTCTATCTCCCGCCGCGCCAGTGGCTTCTCGGCATGCCCGCGCCCGTGATCGTCCAGCCGCACGGCGGTCCCGATCTCCAGACCTTCGACCAGTTCGACCCGCTCCTTCAGGCGCTCTCACAGGCGGGCTTCGCGGTGCTCGCGCCGAACTACCGCGGCTCGAGCGGCTACGGCCGCGCGTTCCTCGACCTCAACAACAAGGACTGGGGCGGCAAGGATCTCGACGATCTCTGGGCGGGCGTGCAGTATTTGGCCGACCGCGGCTTCGGCGACGTCGAGCGCGCCGCGGTGACCGGCG
>JACRDR010000022.1 GCA_016212845.1 Elusimicrobiota bacterium | reverse complement strand
TCGGCGAAAGCTGGAAGACGCTGATGCGCACGTTCGAGGTGAAGCGGCCGGCGGTGGCGTCCAGCCCCTCGTAGCGGTGGCCGATGTTGTCCCCCGCTTCCACGCCGATCGAGAGGTAGGAGTTCACCTTTCGCTCGACGGAGGCGTGCAGGGTCCCCGAGTTCTTGGCGACGTCGGCGAGGCTTCCTCTAGGAATCGAGAATCCGGGGCGGATCTGGAACTCCCAGTTCTTGTCCGCGGACGCGTCGAGGGAAACGGGCACCGCCCGGCGAAAATACGGATCGCGCGCCGACGCGGGCGAGGCGAAAAGGAGGCTCAGGAAAAGTAGGCGGCGCACGTCACGATCTTACTAAACGTTGCGCTCGAGTTTGGCCTTGAGGAGCGGCACGTCCACGCCGCGCAGGCGGGTCTCATGCCGGTCGAGCCACTCGGGAAGCGAGGCGAGCCCCAGGTTCTTCTCGGGGCTCTTGTCCCACAGGTCGATCGCGCGCTGTTCGGCGGCGCTGATCGCGTAGCGCGACCCCTGCGGCAGCGGCGGCAAAACGATGGTCCCGGGGTCGTAGTCGGGCTCGGCGATGGGACCGAAGGGCGCCTGCGGCTCCGGCGTCCATGATTCGATCGGCGCGAGCTCTTCCTGGATCACGAAGGAACGCTTCGCGCGCTTGGCCGCCGGCGGCATCTCGGCGAGCTCCACCCGCTCCTCGCGGCGGCGCGGCCCCGTGGCGCCCAAGACGACGAGCCCGAGCCCGATTCCCACCGCGGCGACGGTCCACAGCCCGATCGCGTCGGTCTTCGGCTTCTCTTCGCGGACGTCGGAAAGCGGGGGCAGCTGCTGGAGCGTCACGAAGCCGGGCGTCGGCGGCTCGTGAGCCGGACCGGGCCGCAGAAGGGGCAGGACGACGGCGGCTTGGGGTCGCGGCGTCCAGTTCGCCTGCACGCGGGGCGCCAGCGCGCGGTCCTCGCGGTTCCGGGAGACGTCGGTAAATTGGCCGAACTTAGTCGGATCGCTCAGGCTCGCGTCGGGGACCTGAAAATCCGCGAGGGAGCGGGGCTCGGCCGCCCAGGCGGAAGCCGCGAGAATCATCGCCGCGAGGTGAACCATCCCGCCTACGGTACCCGGAGGCGGTCCGGCGGGTATGGGTCTAAGGGCCTAGGCGGGCCTAGGTCCTATGCCAAAAAAGAAGGGCGCCGGGAATCCCGGCGCCCTACGCAGAGTGGTGGACGTGACAGGGATCGAACCTGCGACCTCTTCCTTGCGAAGGAAGCGCTCTCCCAGCTGAGCTACACGCCCGACTCGGCGATTATAGCAAAACATCTCCGACTTGCACGACTCCCGGCTCCGACAACAGCTGACCCGCGCTGACTCTTCGGCTCTCGATTCGCCTGAGTCCCCCCGTTACTCTTTCCTCATATTAGGAGGATCGAATGGAGAGCTTCCGGCTGGGGCAATTGACGAAGGAACTTGTGGCGGCGAAGCTGAGGACGATGGACGATCCGTGCGCCGCCGCGGCCGAGATCGTGCGGGCCACCGTGTCGGTGGCGCTGCGCGGCACGCCGGACAACCCCTCCGCCTGGCCGGCGATCATCAAGGACGCGTGCCAGGGAGGCATCACGGGCCTGCTGTTGTCCGAGCAGAACGTGGCCAAAGGCGCGACCCTGATGCTGCACGCGGTGGGCGCCGTGGCGGTCGAGAACCACATGGACCCCACCGAGGCGATGGCGGCGGCCCTGCAGGGGATCGCGGACCTCAAGCGCTTCATGCTGCCCGAGAAGATGTGCGAGGTCAAAAGCGCGATCGACGCCGAGTTCATGGGCGCCGGCGAGTGTCTTTCGAAGCTTTTGGATGGGAAGCCTGCGATGGCTAATTGAACGGTGCGTCGCACAATTTTTTGCACAACTTCGCCGTAGTGTTACGCTTCGCGCGAAGTTATGCAAAAAGTGGTGCGACGCACCGCTTTACGCGCCTTCGGGCCACTTCTCTTTCAGCTCTTCGTCGGTGAAGCCGAAGTGGTGGGCGAGCTCGTGGCGCAGCGTGGTCCGGACCGCCGCCTCGAGCTCGGCCTCGTTCTTGCAGTCCCGCTGGATGTTCTTCTGGTAGAGGATGACGCGCGAGGGCATGTAGCTGCCCGAGCCCGTCGACTGCATCTCCGCCCGCGTCATGCCGGTGTAGAGTCCGAGCAGGTTCGCCGAGCCGTTCATCTTGCCCGCCTCCGGCCCCGGAATCCCCCGTACTTCGATCGAGACGTTGTAGAGGAGTTCCCGGTATTTCTCCGGGATCCCCTCGAAGGCCTCGTCGGCCATCGACTCGAATCGCGCCTTCGAGATGAACACGCCTACGCTTTCTTCTGCGGGGCCAGCTGGATGCCGAGGTCGCGCAGCTGCTTCGGGTCGACGGGCGACGGGCACTCGCTGAGCGGGTCGGTGCCCTTTTGCGTCTTCGGGAAGGCGATGACCTCGCGGATAGAGTCCTCTCCCCGCAGCATCGCGACGAGGCGGTCGAGGCCGAGCCCCAGGCCGCCGTGGGGCGGCGCGCCGTGCTCGAGCGCGTTGAGCAGCAGGCCGAAGCGCTTCTGGCTCGCCTCCGCGTCGTAGCCCATCAGCCCGAAGATCTTGAGCTGGGTGTCGGCGCGGTGGTTGCGGATCGAGCCCGAGGCGAGCTCGACGCCGTTGAGGACGAGATCGTACTGGTGCGAGCGCATCTTGCCCGGCTCGGTGTCGAGCATCCCCATCTCTTCCTCGAGCGGGGCGGTGAACGGGTTGTGCGCGAACGTCCAGATCTTGCCCTCGGCGTCCCATTCCAGCAGCGGAAAGTGCTTCACCCAGAGGAAGGCCCAGTCCTTCGACGGCGCCGGCTTGAGGAGCTCGATGAGCTCTCTGCGGACGAGGCCGAGCTGCGGGGAGACGGCCTCGTGGGTGCCGGCCGAGAAGAAGACCAGGTCTCCGGGCTTGAGGCTCAGCGTCGACTTTACCGAGGCGATCTCCGCCTCGCTCAAGAACTTGGCGAACGTCGACTCGGGCTTCAGCTCGGCGCCGGTAAAGCGGATCCACGCCAAGCCTTTGGCGCCGATCGCCTTCACCTTGTCGGTGAGCTTGTCGATCGTCGTGCGGTTGATCGCCTCTCCGGGGGCGGAGATCGCGCGGACGACGCCCCCTCCCTTCACCGCGTCGCCGAACACCTTGAAGCCGGAGTTCCGGAAGGTCTCGGAAAGGTCGCGGATCTCGAAGCCGAAGCGGAGGTCGGGCTTGTCCGAGCCGTAGCGGGCCATCGCGTCGGCGTACTCGAGGCTGACAAACGGCGTCTCGAGCTTCACGTCCATGACTTCCTGGAACATGGCGCGGAGCATCTCCTCGACCATGTGGTGGTCGTCCTCCTCGCGGACGAAGGACTTCTCGAGGTCCACCTGCGTGTGCTCGGGCTGGCGGTCGGCGCGCAGATCCTCGTCGCGGAAGCAGCGGGCGATCTGGAAATAGCGCTCCATGCCGCTGATCATGAGGATCTGCTTGAAGATCTGGGGCGACTGCGGGAGGGCGTAGAACTCGCCGGGAGACAGGCGCGACGGCACGAGGAAGTCTCGGGCGCCCTCGGGCGTGGACTTCGTCAGGACCGGGGTCTCGATCTCGAGGAAGCCGCGGTTGTCGAGGTAGCGGCGGATCGACTGCGCCACCTTGTGGCGCGTGATCAGGTTCTGCTGCATGCGGTTCCGGCGCAGGTCCAGAAAGCGGTACTTGAGGCGGACTTCCTCGCTCACGCTGACGTGGTCGGTCGGCTCGAAGGGCAGCGTCTTGGCGGGCGACAGCACCTTAAGCTCTTTCGCGTGAATCTCGATCTCGCCGGTCGGGAGCTTCGGGTTCACCGTGCCTTCGGGGCGGCGGGCCACCTTCCCGGTGACGGAGACGACGTACTCGCCGTGGAGCTTTTCCGCGACGGCGAAGACTTCCTTGTCGTCGGGGTGGGCGACGATCTGCGTCAGGCCCGCCCGGTCGCGGAGGTCGAAGAAATAGAGCCCGCCGTGGTCGCGGCGCGAGTGGACCCAGCCGGCGAGCTTCACCGTCTGGCCCTCGTGGGACGCGCGGAGCTCCCCGCAGACGTGGGTGCGGTAGCCGGTGGCGCTCATGCGTTCAGCCGGGACCGGATTTCCTTCGCCAGTTCCGCGATGGCGGTTTGCGACTGCTGATCCTTCGCTCGAAGATCCTTTACCGTGCACTTCCCCTCCGAAAATTCCGACGGGCCGAAAATCACCGCGAAGGTCGCGCCGAGGCGGTCCGCTTCGCGCATCTGCGACTTCAAGCTGTGTCCGAAAAGCGCCCCTTCGACGCGGCAGAAGTCCCGAAGCGACTGCATGGCGGTGAAAGCCGCCTTCTCCAGCTCCGGGCTCTCCGCCTGGACGGCGACGTAAACCTCCGGGTGGGGCGGCGCAGCAATGGAGCCCGCGGCCTTGAGCGCCATGAGCACGCGCTCGACGCCCAGCGCCCAGCCGGTCGCGGGCACGTCGGGGCCGCCCATCGACTTGATGAGGCCGTCGTAGCGTCCGCCGCCGGCGAGCGCGTCCTGAGAGCCCACGTCGGCCGACCGCAGCTCGAATACCGTGCGGGTGTAGTAGTCGAGGCCGCGGACCAGATTCGGGTCGAGCTCGAACGCGAGCCCCCCCGCCGGCAGGAGGGTCTTCACCGTCTCGAAATGGGCGTGACATTCGGCGCACGGAGCGAGCTGCGGGGTGGCCGGGTTCGCCTTGAGCTTGGGTCCGTCGCCCTTGCAGTCGAGGGCGCGCAGCGGGTTGCGCTCGAGGCGGCGCTTGCAGTTCTCGCAAAGGGTGTCGGCGACGGAGCGCAGGAACTCGAGCAGCTTCGCGCGATACGCGGGACGGCACTCGGGCCGCTCGCAGCCGAGGTTGTTCAAATGGACGGTGTAGCGGCCCTTGAGCCCCGCCCCATCCAGGATGCGGGCGAGGGCCAGGATCGTCTCGACGTCGGCCGACGGGTGCCCGTTGCCGAACGCCTCGGCGCCGATCTGCTCGAATTCGCGGAACCGGCCGGCCTGGGGGCGTTCCGCGCGGAACATGCTCCCGATGTAATAGAGCTTGGTGCGGCCGCCCTGGAGATTGAGGTTGTGCTGGAGGAACGCGCGGACCGCGCCGGGCGTTCCCTCCGGACGCAGGGCGAGGTTGCGCCCGCCGGCGTCGGTGAGGACGAACATCTCCTTCTCGACGATGTCGGTGGTCTCGCCCGTAGCCTTAACGAAGAGCTCCTGCGCCTCGACGACGGGGAGCCGCAGCTCCCGGAAGCCGAAGGACTCGAGCACGCCTCTGGCGAGCGCCTCGAACGCGGCGGTGCGTTCCGATTCCGGAGGCAGGATATCCTTGAAGCCCTTCACCGACTGCAGCGCCATGGGAACCCGGAGCCTTCTTAGACGGGAGCGCCGTCTCCGACGAGGTCTCGCATCTTTCTCGGGTCGCGCAGGAAGAGCTGGCCGTGGCGGACCTCGACGAGGTCGGCGCGGCGCAGCGCGGCGAGGGCTCGCGAGAGCGGCTCGCGCGTCGTGCCCACGAGGTCGGCGAGCTCCTGGTGGGTGAACTTGCCGCCGATGAGCATGCCGCCGCGCCAGCGCTTCCCGCTCTGCTCGGCGAGGGTGATCAGCGTCTTTGACACCCGGCCCAGGACGTTGCGGAACATCAGGCCTTCGATCTCCTCGTTCGCGCGGCGGAGGCGGTCGGAAAGCACGTGCAGGAGCGTCACGGCGAGCTTCGAGTCTTCAAGGAGCATCGCCTTGAAGTCGCGCTTGTGGATCAAGAGGAGCTGGGTGTCTTCGACGGCCTGGGCCGACGCGGAGCGCTCGCGGCCTTCCAGGAGCGCCATCTCGCCGAAGAACTTGCCGACGCCGAGGTAGGCGAAGGTTTTGCGCTTCTTGCCCGCCGACGCCGAAAAGATCTTCACGCGGCCCCGGCCGATGATGAACAGGTGGCTCGCCTGGTCGTACTTGGTGAAGACGTCCATGCCCGCGGGGAACTCGCGCCAGCGCGCGAACTTGAGCACGCGGCGGAGGGCGGCGGGCGGCAAAGACCGCAGGAGCGGGCTGGAGCGGAGAAGGGCCAGGCTCATGCCGGTGATCTTAGTATATTCGGGGCTCCCCTTAGGGCAATACGACGCGATGAGATCGTCTATCTCCCGTAAGGTCGGCTGAATCACTCCGCCTAAAGGTTCCATTTTTTTAGGGCCCGCACCATGCCCAGGTCGGTGGAATCCACGTGCAGCGGCGTCACGGTGATTTTTCCCTGCTCGATAGCCGCGACGTCGGTTCCCGGGATCGAGACGCCGGACACCTGCCGGCCGGCGAGCCAGAAGTAGTTCACGCCGCGGGGGTCTATGCGGCCGGTGATCTTGGTGCCGTAGATCCGGCGTCCCAAACGGGAGACGGCTACGCCCTTCGCGCGTCCGGTCGGGAGCGGCGGCACGTTCACGTTCAAGCAGATCCCCGGCGGCAGGCCGCGCTCGAGGACCTCGGCGCCGGCCTTGAGCGCGAACTCGGCGGCGGCGGAAAAGTTCGCCTTTTCGTTGGGGCCGTAGCCCTGGCTGAAGGCGATCGCCTTCTTGTCGAGGAGGGTTCCCTCCATCGCGGCGGCGACCGTGCCCGAGTAGACGACGTCCTCGCCCAGGTTGTAGCCGTGGTTGATGCCGCTGACCACGAGGTCGACCTTGTTCTTCAGGATGCCGAGGATGCCGAAGCGCGCGCAGTCGGCGGGCGCGCCGTTGAGGATGTAGAAGTCTTTCTCTACCGTGCGCACCCGGAGCGGCTTATGAAGCGTGAGGCAGTGGCTGTCGGCCGAGCGCTCCTGATCGGGAACGACCACGGTCACGCGGCCGAGCCGGCGCATCGCCTCGATGAGCGGCCGGAGGCCCGCGCCGTAGACTCCGTCGTCGTTGCAGACGAGGATGGCCGGGACGTCGGAGGAGCGGCGGCGGAGCTTCTTCATCGCAGTTCGGTCAGTTCGCGCACCGTGGAGGCCAGGCCCGCCACGCAATCGGGAGCGCTCGGGAGGCCCAGCCGCCCCCAGCGCCGTCCCATCTCCAGCAGGCGCGCGCGGGCGGCGGAAACGGCCGAGCCCGACGGTATCAAATCCGACACGGCGGCCGCCAGGGAGGCCGGCGTGAGCTCGCGCTCGGACAGGCTGCGCGCCGCTCCGGCCCGGGCGGCGACCCACGCGTTCGCGGCCTGGTGGTCGGCCGCGGCGAACGGGAAAGGCACCAGGAGCGCGGGCTTGCCCGTCGCCGCCAGTTCCGCGAGCGTGCTCGCTCCCGAGCGGCAGATCACGAGGTCGGCGGCGGCGTAGCCGCGCTCCATCTCGTGGAGGTACGGCAAAACTTTCGCTGCGAACGGCGCTCCGGCGTAGGCCGAGGTTGCGGCGTCGACCTCCTTCGCCCCCGCCAGATGGAGCACCTGGAAGGCGCCCGGAATCGAAGATTCCGGAGAGCCCTTTAGGGCGCCGGCGGCGAGCTTCAGCCCTTCGGGGACGAGCTTGTTCATCGCGCGCGCGCCCTGCGAGCCGCCGAAGACGAGGATCGTGGCATTCGCGGGATCGAGGCCGAGCTGCGCTCGGGCGGCCGCGGGGTCGGGCAGGCGCCATAGGTCTCGGCGCACGGGCGTGCCCGAGAGCAAGAAAGGCACCCGGGGCGGGCGGTCGAAGGGCAGCCCGATCGCGAGCCGCCGCGCGAAGGGCAGGCTCGCCTTGTTCGCCAGGCCGAGGATCGAGTTCGATTCGTGCAGCAGCACCGGCACGTCCCGCCGCCATGCGGCGTAGGCCGCCGGAAAGGTGAGGTAGCCGCCCATCGCGACGAGCGCGTCGGGCTTGAAATCGGCGATCACGTGCCCGACGAGGCGGAGGCTTTTGGCGAGCTTCCAAAAGAACCGGATGAGGTCGGGCCCCGGGCGGCGCGGGAGGCCGCGCAGGGGCACTTCGACGTACGGGAGGTTGTCGGCCGCCAGGACTTTCCCGGCCGGATCGTCCTCGCGGACCAAATACAGCGTCTCGAAGCCCTGCTCGCGCAGCGCGCGGCCGAGCACGTAGCCGGGATAAAAATGGCCGCCGGTCCCCCCCGCGGCGAGGACGACCCGCGGCGGACGGGCGGTCACTGCGGCCGGGCCTGCCGGGAGATATTGAGGAGGATGCCCATCGCGACGAGCGTCACGACGAGCGAGGAGCCGCCGAACGAGAAGAAGGGCAGCGGCACGCCTTTCGTCGGGATCAGGCCGACCGACATCGACGCGTTGAAGAACGCCTGCAGCGCGATCCACAGGACGATGCCGCTGCCGAGCAGGGTGCCGAAAAGGTTCGGCGCCGCGCGCGCGACCTTGATGCCTCGCAGCAGCAGCGTCACGAAGAGCCCGAGGATGAATAGGCTGCCCGCGAGGCCGAGCTCCTCGCAGACGACGGGGAAGATGAAGTCCGTGTGCGGCGTGGGGAGGTGCAGCAGCTTGAGCTGCGAGGCGCCGAGGCCCTTCCCGAACCAGCCGCCCGAGCCCACGGCGAGGATCGACTGCACGAGCTGGTAGCCGTCGCCTTGCGCCTGCTCGAACGGATTCATGAAGCTGAGCACGCGCCGCCGCCGGTAGGGGTAGGCCCAGAGCTGCCAAACGAGCAGCGGGAGCGAGGCCGCGATCGCCGCTCCCACGTAGCGCAGGCGGGCGCCGCCGATGAACAGCACGAGCACCGCCGTCGCGAACATGAGCGCCGGAGTGCCGAGGTCTTTTTCGAGGAGGATCAAGCCGAGCATCAGCCCGAGGACCGACCACGGCACGGCGGCGCCGTGCACCGGCGAATCGATCTTGCTGCGCTTGCGGTCCAGGTAGTCGGCCAGGAACACGAGCATCGCGAGCTTGGCGAACTCGGCCGGCTGAAGGCCGACGGGGCCGAAGCGGATCCAGCGCCGCACGCCGGCGATCGGAGGGCTGAGCAGCGCGCCGATGAGGCCGATGACGCTGACCGCGACGCCGAGCCAGGCCCACTCGCCCCAGCGGTTGTAGTTGATCTTGGAGACGACGAACATGGCGGGCAGGCCGATCGCCAGCCAGACGAGCTGCCGCTTCACGAAGAACAGGGCGTCGCCGTGGTTCTGCTGCGCCCAGTGCGCGCTGGCCGAATACATCATGACCATGCCGATGAAGGTGAGCAGGAGCACGACGCCGAGCAGCGGCATGTCCACGCCCGCGTCCCGTCGCCGGATCTTCGGGGCGCGCTCCTGCGAGAGGATCGGGCGCGAGGCCGCCTGCCTGAAAAGGGCGCGGATCACTGGCGTCTGCCTCTCTCCCCGGACGCCGTGCCGCGGGGTGAGCCGGCGCTCGCCGGCTTATGGGGCCCCGCGGCCTTGAAGGCCGCCACCAGGGCCTTGAACTTCCGTCCCCGGTCCTCGAAGTCGCGGAACTGGTCGAAGGAGGCGCAGGCGGGCGAAAGCAGGAGGATGTCCCCCTTCTCCCCGACTTTTAGGCCCGTGTTCACCGCTTCCTCGAGCGTCTCGCACGGGAGGATCGGCACGTGGCCGCTCAAATCCTCCTCGATCTTGCGCGCGGCGCTGCCGATGGTCAGGATGCCCTTCACCGTCGTGCCGAGAAAGGAGCGCAGGGGCGTGTAGGCGAACCCCTTATGGAGCCCGCCGAGGATGAGCAGGATGTTGCCGGGCCCGCCGCCGGCGAGCGCGCGCAGCGCGACGAGCGTGGACTCGACGTTCGTCGCCTTGGAGTCGTTGACGCAGCGGATGCCGCCGATAGTGCCGCAGTCCTCGATCCGGTGCTCGACCCCTTTGAAGCTCTTCAGGCCCTTCTGGATCGCCTTGGCCGGAATCTTCCGGTCGAGAGCGAGCAGGATCGCCGCCATCGCGTTCTCGAGGTTGTGCGTGCCGGGGAGCTTCGGCGGCGTGAAGGACTGCACCGGCCCGCCGGGGAGCTTCACCTTGATCTCGCCCGCCTCCACCCACGCGTGGGTGCTCGCCGAGGCCTGCAGGCCGAAGAACAGCCTCCTCGACGGACAGTTGCGCGCGAGCTGGGCGGTTAGAG
>JACRDR010000216.1 GCA_016212845.1 Elusimicrobiota bacterium | reverse complement strand
GCCCTGCACCAGGTCCTTCTGGCGGACCACGAGGTCCGCGCCGGTCAGCGCGCCCATCTCCTTGATATCGGACAGGCCGACGTTCATCTTGCCCGGCGCCTCGCGGCCGATCAGGCGGACGTCCTTCACCTTGCTGCCTTTGAGCTGTTCGTGGGCCGCGGCGGAGATGTCGGTGGGACCGAGCTTGCTCAGGTCCTGCGCGAGCATGCGGGCGGCGTCGAGGGCGACCGCGCCGGCGCCGATGACCACCGCGTGCTGCGTGTTGAGGTCGAAGGTGACGGTCTTCCTGTCGGAGTTAGCGTTGTACCACTTCACGAAGTCGGTCACGCTGAAGACGCCCTGGAGGTCCGCGCCGGCGATGTCGAGCTTGCGCTCGCCTTCCGCGCCGACCGCGTAAATGATCTTGTCGTAGTGCTTCTCGAGGTCGGCGGCGGCGAGGTCCTGGCCGTACGCGACGTTGCCGAAGTAGCGGAAGTGCGGGTGGGTCGCGACCTTGTCGAACATCGCCATGGCGGATTTCGCGGCCTGGTGGTCCGGCGCGACGCCGTGGCGGACGAGCCCGCCCGGGGCCGGGCGCTTGTCGAAGACGTCGACCGTCATCGCCATGTTCGGCTGCTTGAGAAGGGTGTCGGCCGCGAAGAAGCCCGCGGGACCTCCGCCGATGATCGCCACGCGAAGAGGGCGGGCGGGGACCATGCCGGCCGCTTCGCCGGCGGCGGCTCCGGCTACCTGAGCGTTCGCCGCGGGGGGAAGACCACCCCACGGCAATGCGAGGGCGAGGGTCAGGGCTACGGCGCGCTTGAGGTTTTCCATACCTCATAGATAACGCTTTGCGATCGCCAAATGCAGGGTCGTTCGGTGGAGGCAAGAGAGGCCGGATGGCCTACGATTTTTTGCCCCTAAGTCCTATTCGGGGAGCAAACGTCCCGTACCGGCTTTTCCGGCTCCGGAGAGTTGGTCAGGTAATTCCTGCCCTATTTCGGATTCGGCGCGGGCGAGGCCGTTTCCTTATAAAGCTTTGACCCGGGCCTGAACCCCCGCTGAGCCTGGGCCCCTATACTGGGTTCGTTCGGAGAATTCGGACTCCGGGAGGTCCCATGACGTCAGCCGCGCTAGCGTTCGCCGCAGGATTGTTGTTCCCCGTCTCGGCCGCGCCGGCGGCGCCGGCCGCGCCCGCGGAGCTCTCGGCGGAGTTCGCGGTCCCCGTGGAGCAGGTCGGCCGGCTCCACGACCGGGACAAGCTTTCCTACGCGGAGATTCGGACCGCGCTCATCCTTTCCCGGGAGACCGGACTGAGCTTGGACGAGATCGCGGCGCTTCACGGCGCCGGGGTGTCCCTCGACGACATCGCGGCGAGGCACCGCCTGGATCTCGACGAAGTGGTCGCCGACTACGAGACGTCGCGCACGAAGCGCGAACGCGAACCACCGAGCCGGGAAGCGGTGCGCTCCACTCCCAAGTCCGGGCCGGTCTCGCGGCCGCCTCTGCGTGCGCCCTCGCCGCCGGAGCCTTCCGGAGTTCCCGGCGAGCCCGAGGAGCGTCCCTCGTGGGACTCCCCCTCGAATCCGTTCGTGCAGCAGCGCTGGAACGACCAGTCTCACTGGCGCTTGGACCGGGCGCGGCCGGGGTTCCCCGCGGAGCAGCTCGACGACGATTTGGAGCGGACTCAGCGTTAAATCCAAACAGGAGGCCAGCATGAAAGCACGACGGATGGCGGGGCTTCTCGCCCTGTTCCTCGCGGCGCCGCTCGCCGGCGCGTTCGCGGACGACGACGCCGACAAGGCGCAGGCGCTGTCTCAGGAATTCAGCGTGTCGCAGCCGCAGCTGATGGAGATCCACAACAATCAGAGCATGAGCTGGGACGACATCCGCACGTCGCTCATGATCTCGCAGCACTCGGGCGCGTCGCTCGACGAGGTGGTGCGGCTGAAGAAGTCGGGGATGTCCTACGAGGACATCAGCTCGCGCTACCAGCTGAAGTTGTCCGACATCGAGAAGCAGCATCCGGAGAAGAAGACCGACGAGTTCCGCGAGGCGCCGGCTCCGCGCCGGGTGCACCGGCGGGCTCAGAAGCTCGCCGACGACTACAGCGTCCCGTCGGACGAGGTGATGCGCCTGCACGACCGCGGGCTCAGCTGGAAGGAGATCCGCCAGGCGCTCTACATCTCGGAGCAGTCGGGACGTCCGGTCAACGAGATCGTCGGCCTCAAGGAGTCCGGCATGGACTTCGACGACATCGCCGCCCGCTACAACGTGAACCTCAAGGAAGAGCCGAAGCGTCCCAAGGAGAGGAAGGACCGGGCGATGCGCGACGCTCCCGCCTCCAAGGACGAGCATCGCCGGACCGGAGACGTCCCGAACTCGAGCGACACGCCGAGCGGGTCGCAGCCGGGAGGCAACCAGGAAGGAGCGGCCGGCGCCCAGGGCGAAGGCTCCGCGCCGCAGCCGAACTCTCCGGCGCCGATGAAGCCGGAGACGATGCCCGAGGAAAAGACTTACTGAGATTGACGCCGGGCCGGGCGCCGCTGGGCGCCCGGCCCCGGCCGTCAGTCCGGGAAGATCGAAACCAGGACGCTGCCGATCGCCGCGTCGGGGTCGAGCCCGAGCTTCTTGAGCCCCTGCTTGGCCTTCGCCTTGTTCGGCACTTCGCCGGAGGCGAGCTGCAGCAGCGGCGGGTTCCCCTTCGCCTGCGGCAGCGTGAAGCCGAGATAGAGGAAGACCGCTCCCGCGAAGCCGAGCTCGATCGCGAGCGCCAAGCCCTTGGAGCCGAGGTCGATCGCCTTGAGCAGGATCGCCACGCCCACCGCGCCGCCGAGCAGGATCGGCACCGTCAGCGTGTGATAGAGGCCCGCCGCGCCCTCGTCCGGAAAGCCCACCCGGAAAAAGAAGTAGGCGCTCGCCGCGTAGCCGATCAGCCGGACGAACTTGATCATTGGGAAGTGAAGTTGACGTGGATCTTCAGGAAGGAGTCCTTAAATCCCGAGGGCAGCGGCCCGAACGGCGCGGAGTTCTGCACCGCGGTCAGCGCGATGTAGTCGTAGCCGGCGTCTCCCGAGGACGACTCGACGCGGATGTCGGTCAGCGAGCCGTCGCGCAGGATCGTGAACATGACCGTGACGGCGCCCGGCGAGCGGGGCATGTTCGACGACCAGTTCGCCCACAGCCGCGAGCGCACCTGGGTGATGTACCACGGGTACGGGAAGTTCGGCATGTCCGACGACACCGAGGCGCCGGAGCCTTCGGCGGCGGGGTCGCCCTTTCCGGAGGACGGCGCGGCCGGCGCGGCGGCGGCCGGGGCGGCGGGCGCGGGCTCGGCCTTCGGGGCGGGCTCGGGCGCGCCGGACTGCAGGAAGCTCGGCTTCGGGAGCGGCTGGTTCGGGCGCCGCCGGACGAAATCGGCCGAGGGCTTCATCGGCGGGGGCTTGGCGGCGGGGCGCGCGGCCTGAGGGGCGCTCGCCGGCGCGGCCTCCGGCTCTCGGTTGGCGATGCCGGCGGTCGGGCCGATGAAGTCGATGCGGTACGTTTCCTCGCGGGCCGGAGGTTTCATGGTCGCCGCGGCTAGCGCCGCGGCGACTAAAACTACGTGAGTCGCCGCGGACGCCTTGAGATAGGGCTTGAGCTCGTCCGCTTCGGACATCGCCGCGGCGTGTCCCATGGGAGCGCTATTTGGAGCCCGGCGGCACGACGCCGATTCCGAGCTTGGAGACGCCGAGGCGCTTCGCCACGTCGAGCACGTACACGATGCGCTCGATGGGCACCGTCTTGTCCGACTGCACGAGCAGGCTCTTCTTGGAGGCCGAGCCCATGCGGAGCGCGAGCTCCTTCTCGAGGCGGGAGGCCGGCACCGGCCGTCCGTCGATCGTGACGACGCCCTCGCGGCTGATCTGCACCTCGACGGTCGTCTCCGACTGCGGCGGCGTTCCGGTGGAGGACTCGGGAAGCTTGACGGTGATCTGCGACTGGATGAGCACCGGGGTGAGGACCATGAAGATGATGACGAGGATGAGCGCCACGTCGATGAGCGGGACGAGGTTCATCTCGACGATCGGCTGGCCCAGCCGGCGGACGTTCATCCTATCTCCTTTCGGTCAGCTGATCGAGGATCTCGTCGGTCAGCCAGCGCAGCTCGTTGGCGTACTGCTCCGAGCGCGTCAGGAAATAGTTGTAGCCGAGCACCGCGGGGATCGCGACGAAAAGCCCCGCCGCGGTGGCGATGAGCGCTTCCGAGATGCCGAGGGCCACGACGCCCGGGCCCGCGCCCGCCGCGCCCGCGAGATCGCGGAAGGCGCGCATGACGCCGACGACCGTGCCGAAAAGCCCGATGAAGGGCGCCGTGCTGCCGACCGAGCCCAAGAACGGGAGCCGCCGGTGGAGGCGGGACAGCTGCCGCTCGAGCACGCGGTCGGTCGAGCGCTTGCGCTCGTCTTTGCCCGCGGGACCCACGAGCGAGGCGACCACGACCTCGCCGGCCGGACCGTCGTAGCGCTTGGCGAGCTCGAGAGTCTCCTTGAGGTCGCCTTTCGCGAGCGCCTGACGGAGGCGCTGGATGAATCCGTCGAGTCCCTTCGTCGCCTTCTTGTAGAAGGTCCAGCGCTCGTAGAGGAGGGCGAGCGAGTAGATCGACAGGCCGATCAAGAGGAAAAGAGTCGGCCCGCCGGCGGTGATCAATTGCTTGATTCCGATATGCGATTGCATCGCGCGGCATTATGCCAAAATAGGACCCGGTTTCATGCTGAAAGTTCCGCTTTTCCTCGCGGCCCTCGCCGCCGCCTCCCCGGTGAAGTCCACGGACGGCTCCCTCCTGCTCACGCTGCCGGTGGGCTGGACGGTGGTCCCGGCGAAGCTTCCCGCCCAGTTCAAGCTCGCCGGCCCCCTCCATTACAGCGCGCTCCTCAGCCGCCTCGAGCCCACGAATTATCTCTACAACCGCGCCGCCCTGATGCGCTCGCTCGACCGGCTGCTGACGGGCGTCGCCCGCGAGGCGCAGGTGACGCTCGAACTCGACGAAAAGCTGCGCCACGCCTCTCTCGCCAACGGCCTCGAGGTCGACTACCGCCTGGGCAAGGTGCCGGGCCGGCCGAGCATCCTGCTCGGGATCGCGCGCTTCGCCGGCCAGACCCTGCTGGTGCAGGTGATCAGCCACCACGCCGAGACGAACATGCGCGAGCTGCTCGGGCTGCTGGAGGTCGTCGCGCGCCCTCCGCCGCCGCCCGCCGCCCCGGCGGACGAGCTTTCTTGGGGCTGGCTGATCGCGCTTTGGGCCGCGGCGCTCGCGCTGATCTTGGCCGCCATGGCCTACGCCTGGCGCCAACTCAGAAAGCCCAGCCGTTTCCAGGGAAAAAAGGCGAACATCCGTCGTTGACATCGACGGGCGTAGATGATAGATTCGCCCCATCGCGTCATGATCGAAACCCAAGGCGACGTCGCGCTGGCCGAGAAGCTCCAGAAGGGCCAGAAAGTCATGCTGGACCAGCTCAAGCGCGTGATCGTGGGCCAGGAGCAGGTGATGGAGGAGCTCCTCATCGCGCTTTTCGCGCGCGGGCACTGCCTCCTCGTCGGCGTGCCGGGCCTGGCGAAGACGCTCCTGGTCTCGAGCCTCGCGCGCATCCTCGATCTCGATTTCCGGCGCATCCAGTTCACTCCCGACCTCATGACGTCGGACATCACGGGCTCCGACATCCTGCAGGAGGACCCGGGGACGCGCCAGCGCGTGTTCCAGTTCATGCCGGGCCCGGTGTTCGCCAACATCGTCCTCGCCGACGAGATCAACCGCACGCCGCCCAAGACGCAGTCGGCGCTGCTGCAGGCGATGCAGGAGTACCAGGTCACCGCCGGTGGGCAAACGAGGCCGCTCCCCCTCCCTTTCTTCGTGCTGGCGACCCAGAACCCGATCGAACAGGAGGGCACGTATCCGCTGCCCGAGGCCCAGCTCGACCGCTTCTTCCTCCAGATCGCGATCGACTACCCGACCGAGCAGGAGGAGCGCCGGATCGTGCAGGAGACGACCGGCTCCGGCGAGGTGAAGCTGCAGAAGGTCCTCTCGGCGAAGGACGTGCAGGACCTGCAGGAGGTCGTGCGCCGGGTGCCGGTGCCCGACTCCGCGCTGGACCTCGCCGTGCGGCTCGCGCGCTCGACAAGGCCCGTGGAAGGCGCCCCGGACTTCGTCCGCAAATGGGTCGGCTGGGGCGCGGGACCGCGCGCCAGCCAGGCGCTCATCCTCGGCGCGAAGGCGCGCGCCCTGCTCAAGGGCCGCTTCGCGGCTTCCGAGGAGGACGTCCGCGCGCTCGCCAAGCCCATCCTCCGGCACCGCATGGTCCTCAACTTCCAGGCCGAGGCCGAGGGCGTCAAAGTCGACGACGTCATCGGGAAGCTGCTCCAGTAGCCGTTCCCGGGTATGAGGTTCCTCGACCCGGTCTCCCTCGCCCAGCTCAAGAACATCCGTCTCGGCGCGCTCCGCCGCCGCGCGGAGGGCCCCTCCGGCGGCAAGCACCGCAGCCAGGCGCACTCGTTCTCCCAGGAGTTCGCGCAGCACCGCGCGTACGCGCCGGGCGACGAGCTGAAGTTCCTCGACTGGAAGGTCTACGCCAGAAAGGACCGCTTTTTCATCCGGCAGTCGGTGGAGGAGCAGTCGCTGCGCGCGTATCTCCTCGTCGACGCCTCGGGCTCGATGGCTTTTAGGCGCGCGGGCGCGCAGACGAAGTACGAGCACGCCTGCTCGGTGGCGGCGGCGATGGCGTACCTCGTGCTGCGCGACGGCGACTCCGCGGGCCTCGTCACGTTCGACACCGAGCCCGGCGCGCTTCTGCCCCCGAGGCAGTCGCTCGCCCAGCTCGAGCTGATCGACTCCGCGCTCGCCTCGCGCGCGCCGGCCGGGGAGACCGATCTCAGCGCCGTCCTGCGCAAGGTGGGCGCCCGCGTCGCGCGGCGCTCGCTCATCGTCGTCGTCAGCGACTTCCTCGGCGAGGCGAGCCGAGTGCTCGAGGCGGTGAAGGCGTTTCGCGCGCGCAAGCACGAGGTGCTGGCGGTGCAGGTGCTCGACCCGACCGAGCGAGACCTCGACCTCGACGGCCCGGTGCGCTTCGAGGGGCTCGAGAACTCCGACCACCTTCTCTGCGACGTCGGCGTCGTGCGCGACGCCTACCGCGAGGCCTTCGATCATCAGCAGAAGCTCTACGAGTCCGGCTTTCACCAGGCCGGCATCCCCTACGTCGCGGTCTACACCGACGAGCCGCCGGTGCGCTCGGTGGAGCGCTTGTTGGCGCAGGTCCTCTGATGTTCAGCTTTCTCAACCCCTTCGCGCTGTGGGCGCTGCCCATCGCCGCCGCGCCGCTGATCATCCATCTCGTCCTGCTTCGCCGCGCGCAGCGGCTCCCCTTCGGCGACTTGACGCTTCTGCGCGAGGCGTTCCGCCGCTCGCTTCCCTCCTCGCGCCTGCGGCAGTGGCTGCTCCTGGCCGCCCGCTGCCTCGCGCTCGCGGCGCTCGTGCTGGCTTTCGCGCGTCCGGTGCTGCACCCGGCCTCCGGAGGCGCCGCCGCGGCGGACGAGGGCGCCGCCGTCGTCTTCCTCGCGGACGTGTCCTATTCGATGGCGCTCGACGTCCGGGGCCGCTCGCGCCTGCGCTGGGCGCAGGAAGCGGGGCTCGCGATGCTCGAGAAGCTGTCGGCACGCGACCGCGTGGCGGTCGCCGGCTTCTCCGACCGTCTCGAGGGCGAAGGGCTGGACTGGGCCGGAGACCGCGCCGCCGCGCGCGCCGCGCTCGAGCGGCTCAAGCCCGGGACCGGCACGACGGATTTCCCCGCCGCCCTCGCGGCCGCCTACAAGTTTCTCAAGCCGGCGAAGGCCGGCAAGCGCGTGATCGTGCTCTTGACCGACGGCGCCGCGCACGGCTTCAAGGGCGCGCCGCCCAAGGTCGCGGTCGAGTCTCTGCCCGGCTTCGACCCGCAGACGCTCCTCGTCGGCCTCTCGTGGGACGCCGACGCCGGGAACGCGGCGGTCGCCTCGCTCTCGGCGGAGCCCGCCGCGGCGCAGTCGGCCTCCGCTCTCGGCCGCGCGCGCGCCTCTCTCGCCTTCGGCCAGGAGAGGATCGAGGCGCGCCTATGGCTCTCCGGCGAGGCCCGGCCCGGCTGGGACGCGAGCCTGTGGCAAGGCGAGGCGCGGGAAGACGTGCGTCACGTGAACCTCGAGCCGGGCCTCGGCGCGGCGGTCTCGTTCGCGCTGCGCTCGAACGGCGGCTCGGGCACGTG
>JACRDR010000215.1 GCA_016212845.1 Elusimicrobiota bacterium | reverse complement strand
GGGCCCGCCGCGTCTACGTCGACGGCGCCCGAATCGCCCGCGCGCTCAAGGCGAAGGGCGAGGTCGTCGCGCACTTATACGGCGGGCTCGGCATGGCGCTGGCCGGCGAGGGCCGCCGGGCGGAGGCGCTGCGCTTTCTCGAGTCGGCGCTCAAGGAAGGCCCGGCCCCCGAGCGCCGCAAGCCGATCGAAGACAAGCTGCTTCAGCTCAAGTACCTCCCCTGATTACAGACCGCACTCGGCGAGCTCGGCCGCGCGGTTGAGGCTCGCCTCCGCGGGAGGCTCGGCGCGCTTCGCTTTCGCCGCGGCCGACGCTCTCTCCAGCACGGCACGCCGCGGGTGCTTCTTCGGCAGGTCCGCGAGCTGCCGCGCCGCGCCCCTCGCCGCGAGAATCGCGATCGCGGCGTCGGCGCGAACCGCGGCTTCCGGTTTCGGAGAAAAGACGGTGTTCGCCGCCATCAAGCCGCCCGTCCTCGCCAGCCCCAGCGGGGAAGGCAAGCCCACCGCGCGCGCGGCGTCCTCCGCCGCGGCGGGCGCGACATCCCTCGTCTCGAGAACCGCACCGGCCGACGCGGGCATCACGAGAGACGGCCGGCCTTCCGAATCCAGCGACGGAGACCAGAACGCCAGTCCCCGCTCGAGTTCCTTCGGAGTCTTCTTGCCGTCGACGAACTGGCGCACCGTGGCCCCGCCGAGGTCGACCGCCTCAAGCATTCCGCGCTCCGGGGAGGCCTCGACGAAACGTTTGAGCCGCTCGCGCAGCCCGACGAGCGGGACCGACACGCGGAAGTGCTCCCAGGAGTGGTCCCACGCGAAGGCGAGCTTCTCGAAGGCGGGCGCTTCGCCCAACTCGTCCAAGACGCGGCGGGCGGGCGGGATCTCGAAGGCGGCGAGCCTCGTGAGCGTTTTCGGCGCGGCCCGGAGAGAGGCGGGGATCAGCCCCACGTTCACCTCAAGCTCGAATCGGCCGTCCACGGAGGCCAACCGGCTCGCGGCCCGCGCTTCCGCGTAGGGCTTGGCGACCTCCACGAGCCGGCTCACGGTTCGGGCGTACGCTTCCGCGTAGGTGCCTCCCGCCGCCGTCTTGTCGGCGAAGAAAGCGCGCAGGCGCGGATTGGCGGCTTTCGCCAGATAGGCTTCCACGACGAGCGGGAGCAGGTACTCTCCGCCCGCGGCGTCCCCCTTCGGAGAAACCCGGTCCAAGACCGAGCGCAGCCCGGCCTCCAGAAGATCCGGGTGGGCGACCGGCGCCAGCACGCGCAGGGCCGCCAAGGTTTCCCGCTCGGAAGCCGGCGCCTCGCTTGCCGGAGAGGAGAGCAGCCGGTCGCGCCAGCTCAAGAACTCCAGGACGCGGGCGGCTTCGGCCAGCCGCGGCGTCTTGGCCGCGCAGGCGCGCGCCTTGTCCGTCAGGATCGAGTCCTTGGCCAGCGGCTGGACCGGCGGGAGCCCCGCCGACGCGGTCAGGGTGAACCGGACGCCGGCCGAAGAGCCCACGACCAGATACACGCCGTCCACGCCGTCCACGCGAGAGCCCTTCCCGGGCAGCAGGGAGAGCGCGAGCTCCCCCCGCTTCCACGCAAGCACGCCGGAGGACTCCGGCGCCCAGGCGGACTGCCCGGCCAGCCGGACGGAGCTCAGGTGGATCGAAGAACGGGCGGACGAGAGGTCCAGGGCGACGCCGTCGCCCGACTTCTTGAGGGCCGCGGCCTTGAGTCCGGGCTCCCCGTCGAAGGCGATCTCGGCCAGCCCGCCGCCGGCCGCGAAAGAAAAGCGGACCGTGCCGTCCTTGCCTCCGGACGGCAGCGTCGCGAGCGCGGCGATCCGCGCGTCGCGGTAGAACAGGCTCAGCGCTTGCGGGCCGGCGATCGAAAACGACTCCTGGGCGCGCGCGAGGGCGGCCAAGGCGAAGATCGACGCGGCGAGAGTAGCCAGCCATAGCTGACGCATGGTAGGATTCTATCATTGTGACGAAAGCGGTTGCGCTTGGGACGCAGGAGAAGCGATGCTCAAGGTCTACGAATACGAGAAGTGCTCGACGTGCCGGAAGGCGCTGAAATTCCTCGAGGCGCGCGGCGTGCGCTACGAGCGCGTGCCCATCGTGGAGCGCCCGCCGACGCCGGGAGAGCTGCGGGAGATGCTGCGCCGGATCGGCGACATCAAGCGGCTCTTCAACACCTCGGGCGAGCTCTACCGCGAGATGAAGCTGAGCGAGAAACTGCCCACCATGAAAGCAGAGGAGGCGCTCGACCTGCTGTCGCGCCACGGCAAGCTCGTGAAGAGGCCGTTCGCGCTGGGCGCCACGGTGGCGCTGCTGGGCTTCGACGAGGCGGAGTGGAAGAAAGCCTTTAAGTAGGGCGGGCGACCGCGCAGCTGAGGACGGTGCCCACCGCCTTCGAGCGGCGCACTTCGAGCGACGCGCCCATCATCCGGGCGCGGTACTGCATGATGCCGAGCCCGAGCCCGGCCTTGCGGCGGCGCTGGGGCGGAATGCCCGTGCCGTCGTCCTGCACCGTGAGCGTCACGCGGCCGTCGGCTATCGCCAGCGAGATGTCCACGCGCTGCGCCTTTCCGTGCCGCACGGCGTTGTTGACGGCCTCCTGCGCGATGCGATAGAGATGCACCGCCGCGAGCTCGTCCGGCGCCTCGACGCCCCGCTGCAGATGAACCTCGCACTCGACGCGCAGCGCCTCTCGCGCGTACGACGACAGCGAGCGGAGCGCCTCGGAGAGGCCCCCGCCCAGCTCCGCGGGCAATAAGCCCTGGGCGAGCTCCCGGGCCTCCCGGACGGCCTGGGTGGAGTAGCCGGCGATCTTCCGGGCGTCCTCCGCTTCGGGCAGGGCCCGCGTCGTCAGCCGGCCTTCGAGGACCTGGGCGATGAGCGCGATGCCGGTGAGCTTTTGCCCCAGGCTGTCGTGAAGGTCCTGGGCGATCCGCCGCTGCTCCCGCGCGCCGGCCTCGAGGATCTCGCGCTCCATGCGCTTGCGCTCGGTGATGTCGCGCGTGACGCACGCGAAGCCGCGCAAGACGCCGTCCTCGCGCAGCGCGGTCACGACGCAGTTGGACCAAAAGGAGGTGCCGTTCTTGCGGAGCTGCCACGTTTCGGCTTCCGCGCGCCCTTCCTCCGCCGCCCGCCAGACGAGCCGCTCGGCGTCGCGCCGGTCCTTCTCCGGATAGAGCGCGTCGAGCGGCTTGCCGGTCGCCTCTTCGGAGGACCAGCCGAAGATGCGGGCCGCGCCCTCGTTCCAGTTGACGATCTTGGCCTCGTGGTCCAGCATGAAAATCGCGTAATCCTGGGCGCCGGCGATGAGGACCTTCAAGAGCGCCTCGCGGCTCCGGAGCTCCTGCTTGCTCTTTTCGCGGTCGGTGACGTCCCGGCTGACGGTCGCGATGAGCATCCCGCCTCGCTCGTCCTGCAGCGGGGCGATATGGTTGTCGTAGATGCCGAAGCCGCTCTCGGAGACGCCCCGCGTTTGGAAGGAGCACGGCTCGCCGGTCCGAACCACGCGCTCGAAGTGCTCGCGATAAGCCGGGACGGACTCCGGCGAGATGAAGTCGTACACCGGCTTGCCGATGACGTCCGAGAGCTTGAGGCGCGAAAGGAGACGGTTCACGAAGAGGAAGCGGCCCTTCGTGTCCAGGATGCAGGCGAAGTCCGGAACGCCGCGCAGCAGGGTCTTCCAGAGCTCGACGGAGCCCGTGAAGGTGGACGACTCGGTGCGGCGTTTGATTTTCGTGGCCATAAGAATCCCGCGGCCCCTTAGGGCCGCGGGATCTCGCGAAGTGGTGGACCCGAGGGGAGTCGAACCCCTAACTCCTCCATGCCATGGAGATATGATCCCATTTCACCACGGGCCCAAGGTGCTGCGAAAAATGCGCGGGGTGGGACTTGAACCCACACGGGTTTCCCCATACGCCCCTCAAACGTACGCGTCTGCCAGTTCCGCCACCCGCGCGTAAAGCGTGCTACTTCTTAGCCGGAGCCGCCGGCGCCGCGGGCTGAGCGGGAGTCCCGCGCGGCTGCGGCGCGGCCGGTGCCGACTCCGCCGGACGCTCGGGAAGCGCGTGGGACGTCACGCTGCGCATCGACGAGCGGCTCGACAGGAGGGCCAACAAAAACGAGGTTGCGGCGAAGGTGATCGCGAGACCGGCCGTGAATTTCTTCATGAAGCCGGTGGTGGTGGGCGTCGTGAACAGGTTGTCCCCGCCGCCGCCGCCGAAGACCGACAAGCCCGCGCCGCGGCCGGCCTGGAGCAGCACCACCAGGATCAGCATCACGCACGCGGCGATGTGAACCGTCATCAACATTCCGTACATGGATTGGAGATTATAGCAAACTAAGCGCGGCTCAACGCCAGCAACCCGGGGAGAACCTTCCCCTCCAGAAGCTCGAGGCTCGCGCCGCCGCCGGTCGAGCAATGGGTGATCTGATCCGCCACCCCGGCCTTGTTGATCGCGGCGAGGCTGTCGCCGCCGCCGACGATCGTCGTGGCGCCGGTCGGAGTGGCGCGGGCCATCGCCTCGGCGACCGCCATCGTGCCCTTCGCGAACGCGTCTATCTCGAAGATGCCCATCGGGCCGTTCCAGAAAATCGTGCGGGCCGTGCGGATCTCCTCCGCGAAGAACTCGATCGAGCGCGGACCGATGTCGACGCCGATTTTTTCGGGCGGGATCGCCATGCCCTGGGTTTCCTCGACGGGAGCGGTCTCCTTGATCTCGCTCACGACCAGATGGTCGGCCGGCAGCAGGCACTCGACGCCCTTGTTGTACGCCTTCTCGATGATCGACTGCGCGTCGGCCACGCGCTCTTTTTCGAGGAGCGACTTGCCGATCGACATGCCCTGCGCCTGCATGAAGGTATAGGCCATGCCGCCGCCGATCACGAGCGTATCGACGCGCTCGAGCAGCTTGTGGATGACGTTGATCTTGTCGGAGACCTTGGCGCCGCCGAGGATCGCGAGGAACGGGCGCTCCGGGTTGCCGATCACGCGGTCGAGGAACTCGAGCTCCTTCTGCACGAGGAAGCCGATGCCGCCGGGGATCAGCTTCGGGATGCCCGCGGTGGAGGCGTGCGCGCGGTGGAGCGCGCCGAAGGCGTCCTGCACGAACACGTCGCCGTGCCGGGCGAGCTGTTTCGCGAAGGCCTCGTCGTTCTTCTCCT
>JACRDR010000213.1 GCA_016212845.1 Elusimicrobiota bacterium | reverse complement strand
GCCACCGGCGACGCGCTCACCCAGCCCGCGATCCTCACCAACCTTTCCGCCGGCGGCATGCAGCTCATCACGTTCCTCGCCCCGCCGCACGCCAAGCAGCTCGACATGGTGCTGAACCTGCCGGGCCTCGACCACATGCCGGTGACCGGCCGCGTGGTCCGCGTGCACGAGAAGGGCGAGACCTTCGTGGTCGGCATCCAGTTCCTCAAGATCCAGAAGAAGCACCAGAAGCGGATCGAAGAGATGGCCGCCGACAACACCGACTGCGAGACTCGCTTGGCCTTGTCGCTTCCCGAGGCCTGCGTGCGCGATTGCCACTTCCATCACCTCTGCCACAAGCCGCAGAAGGCGCCGCACTGGCCGCCCCGGGCGTAATCCACTGCTGGTGCCTGGCACCATAGCCGTCGTCGGGCCCACCGCGTCGGGCAAGACCTCGCTCGCGCTGGCGCTCGCCCGAAAACTCGACGCCGAGCTCATCTCGGCCGACTCGCGTCAGATGTACAAAAAGCTCGACGCGGGCACCGACAAGCCGAAGGGTTCCTGGAAAGACGGCGTCTATCGCGTCCAAGGCGTGCCGTATCATCTCGTCGACGTCTACGATCCGTCCGAGCCCGTCGACGCGGGACGCTTTTCCGAGGCCGCGCAGGCGCTCTTCGACGAGATCGCCGCGCGCGGCCGCGTGCCGATCTTGGTCGGCGGCACCGGGCTTTACGTCCGCGCCGCGCTGGGCGGACTCGACAAGCTGCCCAAACGCGACGACGCGGTGCGCGAGCGCCTCGCCGAGACCGCCGAAAGGGAAGGCCGCGCCTGGCTGCACGCCGAGCTCGCCCGGATCGATCCCGAGGCGGCGAAAGGCATTCCGCCGAATAATCTCCACCGCGTCGTGCGCGCGCTCGAGGTCTACGAGCTCACGGGAAAGCCGATCTCCTCGTTTTGGTCCAAGCCCGGCGGACGGGAAGCGCTCCACGTCGGCATCTCGTGGGCTCAAGGCGAGCTCGAGGCCCGCATGGCGAAACGGTGCGATGAGATGTTTGCCGCGATGCTGGCCGATGAGCAGCGGCTCGTGCCTTCGGAGCACTCGGGACGGGATCCGGGGTTTTCGAGCCTGGGCTACCCCGAGGCGCTCGCGTGCGCTCGCGGCGAACTGCGCGAGGCCGAGGCGCTCCTGTCTTTCAAGCGCGCGACGCGCCAGTACGCGAAGCGCCAGGCGACGTGGTTCCGCAAGCAGGCCCCGGTCCGCTGGCTGGCCGCGGGCGCCGGCGATCCCGAGGTCTGGGCGGAGGAGGCCGCGAGCCTATGGAAAAAGTAGTCCTCGTCGGGCTCGCGCTCAAAGGCAAGGCCGACGCGATGGAAGAGAGCTTGGCCGAGCTCGGCCGCCTGACCGAGACCGCGGGGGGAACCGTCGTCGAGCGCGTCACCCAGCGCGTCGAGCGCAAGAACCCGCGGCTCCTCATCGGCGAGGGGAAGGCGCACGAGGTCGCGTCGCTCGCGCGCAAGCACCGCGCCCGCACCGTCATCTTCGACGAGGATCTCGCGCCCGCGCAGCAGAAGGCGCTCGAGGACATCGTCGGCGCGAAAGTGCTCGACCGCACGCGCCTCATCCTCGACATCTTCGCCAAACGCGCGCGCACGAAGGAAGGCGAGCTCCAGGTGGAGCTGGCCCAGCTCTCCTACATGCTGCCGCGCCTCACGGGCGCGTGGCGCGGCTTCTCCCAGCAGGTCGGCGGCATCGGCACCCGCGGTCCCGGCGAACGCAAGCTCGAGTACGAGCGCCGCCATATCCGCCGCCGGATCGAGTACCTCAAGCGCGACATCGCGCGCATGCGCCACGAGCGCGACGTCCAGCGCCAGCGGCGGCGCTCCGTGCCGGTCCCGCACGTCGCGCTCATCGGCTACACGAACGTCGGCAAGTCCTCGCTCTTGAACGCCTTGCTCGAGAACTCCGGCGCGACGACCTCGACCGTTTACGCCGACGACAAATTGTTCGCGACGCTCGACCCGACGACGCGGCGCGTGCGCCTGCCGCAAGGCGGCTGGGCGGTCGTCACCGACACCGTAGGCTTCATCCAAAAGCTCCCGACCGATCTCGTCGCCGCGTTTCGCTCGACGCTGGAAGAGGTCGCCGAGGCCGACTGCCTCGTGCACGTGCGCGACGCGACGGCCCGCGACGAGTCCCGGCAGACCGCCGCGGTGACCGCGGTGCTCGACGATCTCGGGGCGAACGAAGTTCCGTGCATCGTCGCCTACAACAAGACCGACAGCCTCGGCGCCCCGGAGGTCCGGGCGCTCGCCTCCGCGCATCCGGAGGCCGCGATGATCTCCGCCCGCTCCGGCGCCGGCCTGCCGGACCTGATGCGCCTGGTGGAAGCCGCGCTCGCGTCGCGCTGGATGCTGCGGGACCTCGACCTCGACCCGGCGCGAGCCGCGCGGTTGTCCGAGATCTACGCCTCCTCCCAAGTCCTCGACCAGAAGGCGGTCGACGGCAAGATCCGCCTGCGCCTGCGCGTGACCCAGGAGAACTGGGCGCGCCTCCTCAATAAGCTGAAGTAAACATCCTGGGCCCGGCCCGCCCGGCGGGGACCGCGAGGCCCCACGCGGGCCTGGGCCCAAATCCTGGCCCTCCCGGATACCCAAGGGCCCACGGGCGTTCCGGCGTCCCGTCCTATAATGCGCCCTTCGTGAAGCCCGGCAAATCCGCTCGGCGAGCGATCGCCGCCGCGTTGTCCGTCTCGTTGTGCCTCGGTTCCGTCGACGGAGCCCTGGCCCAAGTCCGTACCGTCGCCGTAGTCCCGGGCGAAACGGTTCCGGCCGCCCGGGTGCAGCTCGGCGGTTCCGGCTCCTCCGCGCTCCCCAACCCGTCCGTCGCGCTCGGCGCGGCAGCGCTCCTCCTGGCGCCCACGTCTCTCCGTTCGCTGCCGCTCCCATCGGGACGACGCGCCGCGTCGGCGCCCGCCGCCTCCAAGCTCTCCGCCGCCGCGCTCGCGGGCGCGGACGAAAAGGCCGGGCCGGCCGCCCTCGACGCGCTTGCGGCCGCGGGACGAGAGCTCGCCTCTCCCCGCGCGGAAGCGACCGGCGCCTCCGACGGGACGCTGCGCCGCCTATTTATCGGCAAGTCTTCCTCGGCGAAATCCGACGACTCCGCGCCCGCCGTCCCGGCGGTGAAGCGCTGGGCGGCCGCGGCGATGCTCGGCGCCGCCCTGCTCGCGCCCGCGTCCGTCTCCGCGGGTCCCGAGCACGCCTCGCCGCCGGCCTCCGTCGCTTCGGCCCAAGCGACCGCCCCCGCGGCGCGCGCCGTCGTCACGGTGCGCCTCGAGTCCCGCTCGTACGCGGTCGCCGACCCGGTGCGCGTCGAGCTGTCGGTCGTCAACAAATCGGGCAAGCCTCTCGCCGTGCCGATTGCCGAAGTCGCGCGAGCGCTGGGCGCCGCCGCAGGCCCCCGATTCGCGGTCGAGGAAGTGAAAGAGGGCGAGGTATTGGTCCAGCCCGGCCAGACCGCGCAGATCACGCTCGAGCTCGCCGACGTCCAGCTTCCGGCCGATCTGGCGCCGGGCAAGAAATCCGACGTTCGGATCCCTCGCTTCCAGGTCCGGGCGGGGGAGGAGACGCTCGAGGTGCCCGCGTTCGGCTTCGAGCTGCACTCGGTGCTGCCCGAGGCGAAGCAGGGGCAAAAGCCGCCCCAGCTCCACGGCATGTCGCCCTGGAGCGAGCGGTTCTATTGGGATTGGTGGCTTTTGGCGGGCTGGGCGGCCGGCCTCGGCGCGCTCGTGTGGAGCTGGAAGCGCTGGGAGCTCGAG
>JACRDR010000212.1 GCA_016212845.1 Elusimicrobiota bacterium | reverse complement strand
CGAGCCGCCGCCGCGGTCGAAGCGCGTCGAGGCCTCCGCGAAGCAGAGACAGACCGTCGAAAGCAAAAGCGCGGTGACGCCGAAAGAGAGGATCGAGGCCGGGCCGAGGAGCGCCGCGAGCCGGCCGGGAAACAGGAATACGCTGGACCCGATGATCGCGTTGATCCCGAGGCAGGTGAGATCGAGCAGTCCCAGTTCGCGTGCGATGGCCCGCAGTATAGCGGAAAAGCTAAGATGCCGTCATGGAAACGGCAACTTCGGGCCTCGCCCGGCTTTGGAAGCGCAAGCGGCTCGACGAGCTCGAGAGCGACGCGGAGCGCGGACAAGGCCTCGCCCGTTCCCTAGGCTCGATCGAGCTCATCGCGCTCGGCATCGGCGCGATCATCGGCGCCGGCATCTTCCTCACCGTGGGCACCGCTTCCGCCGGGCAGCTCGGCCCCAACGGCGAGGTCATCCGTTGGGCCGCGGGCCCCGCGATCATCCTCTCTTTCGCCGTCACCGCGGTCGTCTGCGGCTTCTCCGCGCTTTGCTACGCCGAGATGGCGTCCATGATCCCGATCGCGGGCTCCGCCTACACCTACGCCTACGCGACGATGGGCGAGCTCGTCGCCTGGATCATCGGCTGGGACCTCCTCATCGAGTACGCCGCGGGCAACGTCGCGGTCGCGATATCTTGGTCCGGCTACTTCAACGCCATGCTGCACAACCTCGGCACGCTGCTCGGCTCCGCCGTGGGCCACCCCGAGTGGAGCTGGGGCGTCCCCGCGTGGCTGTCGGTCTGCCCGAAGGGCGCCTCGGCCGAGGTGCTGGCTTCCGCGCCGCATCTCTTCGGCTACCCCATCGTCTTCAACCTCTTCGCCGTCCTCATCGTGCTCGCGCTCACCTGGCTCCTGGTCGTCGGCGTGAAGGAGTCGAGCAAGTTCAACACGGTCATGGTGTCGATCAAGCTCGTCATCCTCCTGTTCTTCGTGTGCCTCGGACTCCGGTTCTTCGACTACCACAACTGGGTGCCCGCCGGCTCGGCGTCTTTCTGGCAAGGCTTCGCCCCCAACGGCTGGAAAGGCATCTTCTCGGGAGCGTCGATCGTCTTCTTCGCGTACATCGGCTTCGACGCGGTCTCGACCGCGTCCGAGGAGGCGAAGGACGCCAAGCGCGGCATCCCGATCGGCATCCTCGGCTCGCTCGTCATCTGCACGATCGTCTACATCGGGGTCGCCGCGGTGCTGACGGGCATGGTCCCGTACACGACGCTCAACAACGCCGAGCCCCTCACTTCCGCGATCGAGTCGCACGCGAACCAGCTCGGCGGCGGCTGGCTGCGCTTCTCGGCCTTCCTCGTCGCTCTCGGCTCGGTCATCGCGCACACCGCGGTGCTCCTCGTCTTCCAGCTCGGCCAGCCGAGGATATTCCTCTCCATGTCCCGCGACGGGCTCCTGCCGGCTTGGTGCGCCAAGGTGCACCCGGTCTACCGCACGCCCGTCGTCACCACCGTGCTGACCGGCGTGGCGGTCGCGCTCCTGTCGGCGGTGTTCCCGATCGACGAGATCGTCGACCTGACGAACATCGGCACCCTCTTCGCGTTCGCGCTGGTCTGCGCGGGCGTCCTCGTCCTGCGCGTCAAGGAGCCTAACCGCGAGCGGCCGTTCAAGACGCCCTACGTCTGGTTCTGCGCGCCCTTCGGCATCTTCTCGTGCTTCGTCCTGATGTACTACCTGCCCAAGGTCACGTGGGTCCGGTTCTTCGTCTGGCTCCTCGTCGGCCTCTCGTTCTACTTCTCGATGGTCGTGTGGAACGAAAACCTCCAGAAGGGCGGCATGCCGCAGTCGAAAGCCCGCGGCCTCACGGGCTTGGTCGGCTCCGGCGCCGCGCTGGCGATCACGATCGCCTCCGTCTGGCTGGGCCTCTGGTCCTGAGCGCTTCCACGACCGCATGAAAATCATGTTGCGGGAATCGGACGGACCTGTTACAGTTTAGTCCGCATGCCGCCGAGACCGTTCGATCCGCTCCTCTCGTATTTGGCCCGCCCGATGAACAGCTTCGCGGTGAAGGACCGCGGGCCGGTCGCCGCTCCCGCGACGCTCCCCTCCGGCTTTCGCGTCATCGCGCACCGCGCCGGCACGAGCCACGCGCCCGAGAACTCGCTTTCCGCCGTCCGCCACGCGGTCGCGCTGGGCGTGCGCGACATCGAAGTCGACATCCGTCAGACCCGCGACGCGCGCTGGGTCTGCGCGCACGACCCGGACCTCAACCGCACCGCTCACGTGAACCGGCGGATATCCGATCTCACCGCGAAGGAGCTCGCGCGCCACGACGTCGAGGGCGAGCCGATCGCGAGCCTCGAGCAGCTCCTCGCGGCGGTGCCGGCCGGCGTGAAGCTGCACCTCGATCTGAAATGCTTCACCCAGCCGCTCGAGAAGGCCTGCGCGAGCCTTCTGGAGTCGATCTACGAATGCGGCGCCGAGCACCGCGTCGCGGTCACGAGCCTACTTCACCCCGCGCTCGAGCGCCTGCGCCGCCTCGACGACGAGCTCTCCCTCGGCTACATCACGCTTTGGGTAAAGCTCGACAACGCCTTGGACAAGTTCTGGGGCAAGCACCGCGTCTCTCACGAGCCCAGCCGCGCGCTGGAGGCCGCCGCCCGGCTCCGCGCCGAGGCGATCGAACCGGTCGCGCTGCAGCCAGGCCTCGCCGGCTTCACCGAATCCGCCCACGAGGCGGGCATGAAGGTCTACGTCTACACGATCGACAGCGCCCCCGCGGCGGCGCGAGCCGCCGCCGCCGGCGCCGACGGCATCTTCACCAACCTCCCCGAGCGCTTCGTCCCCGCCGGCGTCGCGTAGTCGTCCCGGATTTTTCCCCTCCCCGTTACCGCCGAGTTCCTCCAAGACGACTAGACTGCCGCATCCTTGGAGGATTACATGAAACCGATCCATCACGTGCTCCTGCCGTTCATTCTCTCCGTCTCGCCCCTTGCCGCCGCGGCCCAGCCGCCGGCCGAGACCGCTCAAGCCGAAGCCGTCTATAAGGATGTCCAGGAGACGCTCGGAAGCGTCCCGACGTTCATCAAGCTCTTCCCCCGCGAGTCCGTGGCGGGAGCCTGGGCCGCCATGAAGAACCTGCAGCTCAGCAAGTCCACCGCGCTCGACGGCCGCATCAAGGAGCTGATCGGCGCGGCCGTCGCGTCGCAGATCCCCTGCCGCTACTGCTCCTACTTCCACGAGGCCGCCGCGAAGGCCAACGGCGCCTCCGACGAAGAGATGCGCGAGGCGGTCGCGGTCGCCGCGATCGACCGCCAGTGGAGCGCCATGGTCCACGGGGCGATGACCGACGAGGTCGCCTTCCGCAAGGACGCGGACAAGATGAACCGCAACCTGGCGCGGCTCGCCGCCGCACCTTCGACTCGCGAGCCGGGCATGCGCGAGGCTCCGGCCGCGCAGGTTGAGGCCCTCTCCGGCCAGTCGAGCGTCGAGGACGTCCGCCGCGACGTGGAGCGCGTCTTCGGGTTCTACCCCGGGTTCATGAAGAGCGTCCCCGACTCGGCGCTCCCGGGCGTCTGGCTCGAGACGCGCCAGCTGCTGTTCAACCCGCAGACGAAGCTCAGCGGGAAGGAAAAGTCCCTGATCGGATTGGCGATCTCCTCCCAGATTCCCGACCGCATCGGCATCTACTTCCACACCAAAGGCGCCCAAGCCAACGGCGCCAGCGAGGTCGAGATGCGCGAAGCGGTCGCCATGGCCGGCGCCACGCGGCACTGGAGCACGATGCTCAACGGCCTGCGCGTCGACGAGAAGCAGTTCCAGACCGAGACCGACGCCATCCTTCAACAGATGGGCAAACAAGGCGGCAAGTAGCCTGAAGCGGGCGAGCGGCGGCCCTCCCCCCCTCCGGGAGAGGGCCGCCGTTCCCTACCGCACCGCGCAGGCGCGCGGCCCCGTCTTCTTCCCGTAGTAGTTCTGGTGATACTCCTCGGCGGGCCAGAACTCTCCCGCGGCGGCGAGTTCCACGCCGACCGGACGTCCCAGCTTCTTCTCCTGCGCCGCCATCGACACGCGAGCCTCGCGGCGCTGGCCGTCGTCGTGCCAAAATATCGCGCTGCGGTACTGATAGCCGGGCTGCTGCGCGCGACCCGGACGCCCGAGCCCCCAGAACGTCTCGAGCAGCTTGGCGTAGCTCACCTTTTCGGGATCGTAGCGCACCCGGACCGCCTCCGCGTGTCCGGTCGAGCCCGAGCAGACCTTCTCATAAGTCGGCCCCGCCGAGGTACCGCCCGTATAGCCGGCGGTCGCTTCGACGACGCCGGGCACCGCGCGAAACGCCGCCTCGACGCCCCAAAAGCAGCCCGCCGCGAACGTCGCCATCAGGATGTTTCCCATGTTCCCTCCCCATCATGAGTGGCCGTCCGCGCGGTTTTGTTACAATCGCCGCGTGCTCGAGCCCCAGGCGATCGCCGCCGCCGTCCGCGAGCACTCCGGCGTCCTGTTCCGCGCCGCCCTGGGCCAGGGATTCTCGGACGCCGACGCCGAGGAGCTCGTGCAGGAGACGTTTGCGACCCTGCTCTCAGCCCGCTTCGAAGGGCGCTCCACCCTCCGCACCTTCCTCTTCGGCATTCTGTACAGAAAGTGTCTGGAGCGCCGAAGGGAAGCCGGCCGCGAGCTCGCCGTCGACCCCGGAGACGAGGTCTTCGAGAGCCGCTTCCACACCGGCGGACATTGGGCGAAGCCGCCCAGGGGGCCCGAGCAGGACGCCGACGCCGCGGAAGCCGCCGCGCTGATCTCCGACTGCCTGAAGGCGCTCCCTCCTCAGCAGAAGGAAGCCTTCCGCCTGCGCGAGGTGGACCAGGAAGAGTCCGCCGCGGTCTGTAACGTCTTGGGCGTCAGCGACACTCACTTACGGGTGCTCTTGTTCCGCGCCCGGGCGAAACTGCGCGAATGCCTCGAGGGGAAATGGAAGCGCGGCTGACCGGCCTATTCTCCGTCGGCTCCTGCCGCGAGACCGCGGCACGGCTCGCCGCGGGCGTGCTCGAGACGGGCGGCTTTCTCGAACGCCTGCTTCTCCGAATTCATTTGGCGATCTGTCCGCCCTGCCGCGCGTTCGCCCGCCAATTGGCCGCGCTGTCTGCCGCCGCCCGCGCCTGGTCCGCCTCGCTTGCCTCCCCCGCCCGCCTCGCCGCCCTCGAGAAGAAGCTCCTCGAGCGCCTTACATAAAAACGCCGAACCCCTCCGCTAAACTGGGAGAAGGAGGGTTTTATGCCAACCGTAAAAGAACTGATGACGGGCGATCCCGCGTTCTGCACGCCCGAAACCTCGCTTCGGGACGTCGCTCAGATGATGTGCGACAACGACTGCGGCGAGATCCCGGTCGTGGAGAGCCAGCAGAACCGCCGTCCGATCGGCGTGATCACCGATCGCGACATCACCTGCCGCTGCGTCGCCCAAGGCAAGAACGCAGACCAGCTCAAGGCGAAGGACTGCATGACGCCCAAGCCGGTGACCGTGAAGCCAAGCGACTCGATCGAGCAGGTCTTGCGCCTCATGACCCAACATAAGATCCGGCGGGTGCCAGTCGTCGACGACAAGGGTCTGCTCTGCGGCATCGTCGCGCAGGCCGACGTGGCGCGTAAATCGCAGGAACGCGCGGGCGAAGTGGTGCGGCAGGTCTCGCAGCGCTAGATCTTGCCGGAAACGAGCCAGTGGCGGTCGCTGGACTGGACCGGCCAGACGCCGAGGCCCGCGGCCGCGACTTGCTCGGCGATCTCGTCGATCGTAAATGAGGCGAGCAGCGAGTTGTAGAAGTCTTCCTTGAGCAGGGGATGCTCGCCGGCGGCCGCGCCCTCGACGATCGCGGAAGCTTTCTCCGGCGACTCGGGGCGAATGAGGTCCATCACGTGGATATAGGCGCCCGGCGCCGCCAGGCGGGCGATTTCCTTCCAGAACGCGACGGGCTCGGGCAAGTGGTGCACGAGCGAGTTCGAGATCGCCGCGTCGAAGGATTTCACCGCCAGCGGCAAGCCGGGAAGCCTCGCTTCCACGAGGGTGACCCGGTCGTCTAAGCCCGCTTCTCCGACCGCCTGCCGGGCCAAGGCCATCATGGCGGGCGACGCGTCGATGGCGGTGACCCGGGAACCGGGCGCGGCGTTGGCGAGACGGATCGGGATGTCGGCGGGCCCGCAGCCCAGATCCAGCACGCGCTTGGGAGAGGGGCACTTCAGGAGAAAATCGCTGACGAAGCGGTGGTTCACCTCGGAGAAGTCCGCCGCCGCGTACGCTTCCGCGCGCGCGGGCTCGTCCATCACCTCGGGCTCCATCCGCCGGTCCATCAGTACACCCGGCACCAGAGGGCTTTGAGGTACTCGCCCTCCGGATAATCGGTCGCGAACGGATGGTCCGGGCCGGCCCCGCTCTTGCGGAAGATCTGCACTCGGCGGCCCGCCGAGCCGGCGGCGGCGCGAACGAAACTCTGGAACTCGTCCATCGGCAGCATGCCGCTGCAGGAGAACGTGACGAAGAGCCCGCCCGGAGCCACGCAGGAGAGCGCGAGGCGGTTGAAGTCCACGTATTTCTGCCGTCCCTCGGCGTAACCCTCGCGGCTCGCGATGAGCTTGTAGGGATCGAGCACGACGGCGTCGAAGACGTCGGCGTTGTGCGCCGTCTGCCGCAAGAAATTAAAGGCGTCGGCCTGCACCACGCGGACGCGGACCTGATTGATGTTGGCGTTCTTCTTCGCCTGCTCGCAGGCGTCGACGTCCAATTCGACGGAAGTCACCTCTTCCGCCTCGCCCAACTTCTTCGCGTACACCGCGAACCCGCCGGTGTAGGAGCAGACGTCGAGCACCTTCTTCTTTCCCTTCACGAGCTGAGAGAGGGCGAGCCGGTTGTCGCGCTGATCGCAGAAGAACCCGGTCTTGTAGCCGCCGGAGGGCGTCACCTCGAACGTCACGCCGTTTTCCTTGATGCGCACGCGCATCTCGGGGCCGGGCTTGATCTGAAAGCCTTCCATCTTCTGCGTGTACTCGCTGGCGCGGCGCACCACGCGGCAGCCGGGGAAGCGGGCGAGAAGGAGACGCTCGAGCCGCGCCGCCTGGTGGAACATGCCGAGCGAGTAGAACTCGAGGACGAACACGTCGCCATAGCGATCGATGACGAGCCCCGGCAGCCCGTCGCCGTAATCGTGCACCAACCGGTACGCCTCGGTACAAGCCTCGACCCCGAGCTCCACCCGGAGCCGATGCGCCTGATCCAATCGCGCGCCGAAAAACGAGTCGCCGTCATGCTGCCCCGTCTCGCGCCCCATGATGCGCAGGGAGATGAGGCTCTTGGGATTGTAGAGCGCGACGCCGTAAGGCGTCCCGTTCTTATCGTAAACGCTGACCAAATCCCCGGCCTTGGCGCGAGGATCGACCGAATCGATCATGCGCTTAAAAGCCTGAGGCCCCGCAGGCGCGGAGCGAAGCTTAGCCCAAGGGAGAGGCCCGGTGTGTCCCGGAGGAGCGGCGGCGTCCTTTTTCAGCACCCGGGCATTCTAGCTTTCTATTGACAACGCCGCACCCGGAGCGCAACCTAGGCTAAGTCATGCTCGGATTCCTCGCCGCTCGCCTAGTTCTCGGCCTCTTGCCGGCCTGCATGGCCACCTTGAGTCCCGGAGAGCTCGAAGCCATCAGCTCCTACGACTCCCTTTTCGAAGTCTCCCCGGATCCCTGCGGCGTGGCGCCCCAGTTGGAATCCGAATATCGCGACCTTCTTCGTGCCGCCCCGGGAGACCAAGACCTCACGGACGTCTTGGCGGTGATCGAAGGATCGAAGACGATTCCGCTTCGCATCGCGGACGGAGTGCGCCTAATCCACGCGGCGGCGCTGGCCGATCCGGAAACGAGAACTGTGTACTTGTCCAGCCGGGCTCTAATCGGCGGTCTCGGCTCCTTCTCCCCCTCATGCCCAACCAAGGAGAGGATTCGGCTGTTCGCGCGACGTTCCCCCCGTTTCTATACCAATCTGAACGGGAGCTTCCGGACGGTTGACCCTCTCCCGAATTCTAGGCCAAAAGCTGGTTTAGATTTTTAGCTGTTTGAAGTCCCGAATTTATATTCCTAGCGAACTCTGACGGTG
>JACRDR010000217.1 GCA_016212845.1 Elusimicrobiota bacterium | reverse complement strand
GAAATCCTGAAGCTTCAGATGGAAAGCCTCAAGCACACGCGGCAGGCCGGCGATTCCTTTAGCCCCAGCGAGCGCCGGCACGGCGGGGCTCCGCCCCGCCAGGAATTCACGCACACGCCGGCCGACATCATCCACGTCTTCATCGAATCCATCCACCGCGAGTTGGAACTGGGCCGCGACCCGCGCCTCCTCCCCGACCGGAGCCAGGAGATCGAGTTTTGGGTGTGAAGAAGCCTTCCGACTGGGCGATCGACTTGATCGGCCTCGCGGTCCAGGGCGCGCTCGTGCCTCTGGCGGAAATCTACGTCCTCTGCGCCGCGTGGGTCCATTTCGCGCCGTCGCTCAAGGGCTCCGTGCCTTGCCCCGCGTGGGCGGCGTTTCTCCTCAATTTCGCCGCGGTCGACTACGCCTATTACTGGAATCACCGCCTGCTGCACGGCGCGCTTTGGCGCTGGCACGCGGTGCACCATACCGCCGACCGCCTCGACGTCTGGGTGAGTTCGCGCAACACCGTCTGGACTCCGGTGTTCATCGTTTACCTGTGGCTCAACGCGACGGCGCTCTATCTGCTCGCGGACCCCGCGCCCTTCGCGCTCGGGGCTCTCCTCACCGCCGGGCTCGATCTCTGGCGGCATTCCGAGATTTACCCGAAGGACGCCGCGTGGTTCGAGGCGCTATCGATCGCGCTCATCACGCCGCGCGACCACGCGTGGCATCACGGCTCGACCGGCTACGAGCGGAACTTCGGCGCGAACTGGAACGTCTGGGACCGCCTGCACGGCACCTACCACGCGTCCAGCGAGGCGCCGAAGGCGCTCGGCGTGCCGCTCGACTGGTCGTTCGCGCAAAGACTGCTCTGGACGGGGCCGCTGCCGTGACGATCTTCTCCCGGTTCTTCGCGTTCTTCCCCTCGCTGCAGATGATCGGGATCGGCCTCTCTTTGGCCGCCTGGCTTCGCGATCCTTCCCTGGAGCGCTTCGGCTGGGCGCTCGCCGCGATCTACGTCCTGCCGCTGGCCGCCTACCGCGCCCTGCGCCTCGTCGCGCCGGTGCAGGAAGGGGTCCGCTACCTCGACCGCGCCGAGTTCGTGCCGTGGTGGGCCGCGCATCAAACCCAGGCGGTGCTCAACGCCGTGCCTCAGTTCGAGGCCGCCCTTCGCCTGATCCCGGGCGCCTTCAGCGCCTGGCTCCGCTTGTGGGGCAGCCGCGTCGGCGCGGGCGTGTATTGGACCGCCCACGCGGAAGTCGTCGATCGGGACCTCCTCGACATCGGCGACCGCGCGATCATCGGCGCGAAGGCCGTCTTCTGTTCTCACGTGGTCAATCCCGGGAGCCGGGGGCTCATGCTTTACGTCAAGCGTATCCGCGTGGGCTCTCGCGCGTTCCTGGGCGCGTGCGCGCGCCTCGGCCCGGGCGCGACGATCGAACCGGGCGGCGTCGTTCCGGTGAGCACCGACGTCTACCCGAACCGCGTCGTGGGAACGGAGGCGGTCCATGCTGGCTAGGGCGATCCCCTCCGCCGCGCGGCTCGTCACCGCGGCCGCGCATCGCCGCGCGCTCATCAAGCTGGACCGACCGGAGGAAGCGCAGGGCCGCCTGCTCGAGGCCCTCGTCGCGGAGCTTGCCCGCACGGCCTACGGCCGCTCCCTCGGCGTGAAGGCCTCCGACGGCTACCACGCGTTCCGGGCGAAGGTGCCGGTCTCCGATTATTCGGGCCTGCGGCCTTGGCTCCAGCGCTGGAAGGCGGGCGAGAACGGGACGCTCTCGACCGGCCGCGCGCTCTTTTGGCAGAAGACCTCCGGCAGCGGCGGCCCCGCGAAGGATATCCCCTGTACCCCGGGCCTCTTGGGCTCCTTCCGGCACATGTTTTCGGCGTGGCTGGGCGACGTGCTGCGCAACGGTCCCGACTTCGAGACGGGCAGCCTCTTCGTGAGCCTGTCCCCGGTCTCCGCCGCTTCCGCCGCGCCTCAGAGCGAACAGGATTATCTGGGCGCCGGCCTCCGCGCGCTGCTCGATCCGATCGTGACGCCGCCGTCGTCTTTGCTCGCGCTTCGCGAGCCCGCGAATTTCCGGCGCGCGCTGCGGCTCGCCCTGCTGTCCCGGGCGGACCGCCTCGAAGCGCTTTCCGTCTGGAACCCGACCGCCTTCACCGTGATCCTAGACGAGATGCTCGAGCGCCGCGCCGAGGCGCTGGCCGACTGCCGCCGCGGCTTCGTGAAGCTCGAGGGCCGCGCGTGGGAGTTCGGCGCGCCGGCCGAGTCGACGATCGAGGCCCTGCGCCTCGACGCGCTGTGGAGCCGGGTGTTTCCGAAGCTGAAATTCATCTCCTGCTGGAACGACGCTTGGGCGAAGCCCGCGGCCGAGCGGCTGGGCTCTCTCTTCCCCGGCGCGCTGCTGCAGGGCAAGGGGCTGCTCGCCACGGAGGCTCCGGTTACGATCCCGCTGATCGGCGCTCCCGGCTGCCTCCCGCTTTCGGATGAAGTGTACTGCGAATTCGAATCCGGCGGCCGCGTCGTCCCGCTCGGGCTCGTCGAGCGCGGCGCGGAGTATTCGCTCGTAATCACGACCAAAGGCGGCCTGTGGCGCTACCGTCTGGGCGACCGCGTGCGCTGCACCGGGCGCTGGAAGGCGACGCCCACGCTCGAGCTCATCGGCCGCGCGGACGGCGTCGTCGACCTCGTGGGCGAGAAGCTCGCGGAGCCTTTCGTGGAAAGCTCCCTGCGCGAACTCGGGCTCGAGGACGTCTTCAAGACGCTCGTGCCGGTGCGCGCCGACCGGGGCGCGTCGTACTATCTGCTTTGGGTCGGCGGCGAGACGGGCGACGCGGCGGGGTTGGCTCGCGCGCTCGACGAGCGCCTGTCCGCCTCCCACCGCTACCGCGAGGCCCGCGCGATGGGACAGCTCAAGGAGCCCCGCGTCGTCGGCCGCGCCGACGCCGAGCGGCGCTATCTCGATTTCCTGACCGCGCGCGGCATGCGCCGGGGCGACATCAAGCCCCGCTCGCTCGTGCGCCAGCCGATGGATGAGCGCGATGTGCGGGAGTACGCCGGGGGGCAAGGGTGAACGCCGAAGAAAAGGCCGTATTCGCGAGCTTCGACACCGTGATCGAAGGCTGGTATTGGGGCCTGCGCTCCGACGAGCTGAAGGCTGGACAGGCACGCGCGCTGAACCTCATGGGCCGCGAGCTCGTCCTCTATCGCGGCGAAAACGGCGCGGTCTCCGCGATGGACGCGTACTGCTCCCACATGGGCGCGCATCTCGGCGAGGGCTGGGTGCAGGGCGACTCGATCCGCTGCGTCTTCCACTACTGGAAATACGGCCCCGACGGCGCGTGCACGGAGGCGCCCTGCTTCACGGGGAAGCCGCCGGCCTCCGTCCGCCAGAAGACTTTCCCAGTGGAAGAGAAGTACGGCCTGATCTGGATCTGGGCCGGCAAGGCGCCCAGATACCCGGTCCCCTGCCCGCCGGAGCTCGAAGGGCAGGAGCTCGATTTCCGGATGGGACGCGCCTTCCGCAAAAACTGCCACCCGCACGTGCTGCTCATCAACGCGATCGACGAGAACCATTTCGCCTCGGTGCACCATCTGCCGTTCCCGCTCCACATGGAAGCCGAGACGCTCTCGCAAAACGCGATCGAGTTCCGCAACACGACGACGTGGCCGACCGACTGGTGGTTCCCGCGCTGGATCGGCAGGCTGTACCGGGGCGCGGCGACCTACAAGCTGACGTACTGGAACGCGAGCACGGGCGCGGTGACGCTCGGCCCCGATTTTCTGCACTTCTACATCCTCTTCGTGCTCCGTCCCAGCGCCAAGGGCGACGGCCGCATCCGAGGCGAGGCGATCCGCCCCAACCCGAAGGGATTCCTCGGCTACCTCTGGAGCGCGGCGACGTTCGCGTTCGAGCCGTCGGTCGGCGACGGCGGCACCGAGGGCTGGCCGATCGTGGTCACCAAGAAGCGCAAAGGCCTTTTCGGCCGGCTCTTCAACCGCGTCGTCCTCTTCGTCACGGGCGTCGTCGGACAATACTTCGCCGCGGGCGACTCGTGGGTGTTCCGCAGCATCCGCTTCCGGCTCAAGACGCCGGTGAAGGCCGATCACGCGATCCTGGAGTTCATCCGCCACGCCGAGGCGCAGCCCGTCGCCCGGGACTGGACCGACGACGAGGCGTCTCCCGCCCCGGGCGTCGTCCACGTTCCGGTCGAGGAGGCGTCCCCGCGATGAAGTCCGGCATGGACGCTCCCCATCTGCCCGCGGGGCATCCCTTCCACGCGGTGCTCGACGCCGCGGTGCGCGCCCGCGCGGGGCTGGCGCCCGCAGCCGTCCCCGAGCCCGCCGAGCTTTGGGAGGCGGGCTTCTTCGGCCTCGACCGCGTCCGCGCGTTCACGGAGGCCCCGGAGTCGGCGCGCCGCGAGACGCTCCGGCTCTGCGCCGAAGGGCTGCTGGAGGAGGGCTACTTCATCGAGAAGAGCGGCCTCAACTGCAACGCGATGCTCATGCTCGCGGCCGAGACGGTCGAGGAGAAGTCGCTCTACGCGATGATGGCCTCCGACGAGGCGGTGCATCTCCACCTCGTGGCCCCGTATCTCCCGAACGCCGCCGCGCGCTCGGCGTCGAATCCCTTTTTGAAGCTCCTCGAGCGCGTGATCGAGGAGGGCAGCGCTCCGGCGAAGGTCTACCTCCTGCAGGTGCTGCTCGAGGGGTGGGGCCTCACCCACTATAAGAGTCTGGGCGACGGCTGCCGCGCCGCGAGCCTCTCCCAGGCGTTCAAGCACATACTCAAGGACGAAGCGCTCCATCACCGGGGCGGCGTGCTGCTCTTCGATCCCGCGAAGCTTTCGGACTCTGACCGCGCGTTCGTCGCGGGCGCGGTCGTGGAAATCTTCCGGATGGTGCAGGCCGGGCCGCGGCTGACGGTCTCGGCGGTGGAGCGCGCCCGCGGAGGGCTGACGCGCGCGCAGAAGACCGAGGTGTTCCGCGAGCTCGGCGCCGAGGCCCAGTCCGCGCCTCGCCTGTCGCTCCTGCGCGGGCTGCTCGACGAGGTCGACTCCGCCTTCCTGCGGGACACCTTCGCCCGCTACGACCTGCTGCGGCCTTTCGGTCCGGAGGAGTGCGCCGCGTGAGCTTCCCCAAGGACGGACGCTCGCGGCGCCAGAACCTCGGCACGCAGCCGCTGAAAGCCTACCGGATCTTCAGCCGGCCGGGCCTCTTGACCGAGGGCTGGTACCCGCTGTTCCCCTCCCGCGAGCTCAAGGCCGGCGAGACCAGGCCGGCCGAGCTGTTGAGCCAGCGCTTGGCGGTCTGGCGCGGCGCTGACGGCGTCGCTCGCGCCGTCGACGCGTTCTGCCCACACATGGGCGCCGATCTTTCGAACGGGACCGTCTCCGGGACCTCGATCCGTTGCGCGCTGCACGGCTGGAAGTGGAAGCCCACGGGCTGCCTCGAGTCGACGCCCTGCGGGCTTCGCCCCGCCTCCGAGCCCAAGGCCGCCTCCTACGCGGTCGAGGAGCGCTACGGCTTCGTCTGGGTCTACCCCGCGGAACGCGCGCCCTACGCCGTGCCCGCGCCGGCGGGGCTCGAGGGCAAGGAGCTCGCCTTCGCCCATCTCGGCTCCTACGACCTTTACGCCCACCAGCACGTGCTGATGGCCAGCGGCATCGACCTCCAGCACTTCTTTTCGGTGCACGGCGTCTCGGCGGACTTCGATTTCGAGGTGGAGGCCCTCGGGCCCGGACGGGCGGACTGGAAGGTCGAAGGCGAGCTCGCCGAGACCGGCCTCATGGGCGCCGCGGCCCGCTTCCTGTGGGGCGGCCGCCTGCGCTACACCGCGAGATTCTCCGGAGGCACGGTCGCCTCGCTCTCCTATCTCGCGAAGGCGCCCTGGGGCCCGCTCCACGTGCTGTGGGGCTGCGTCCCGCTCGAGACCGGCCTCAGCCGCGTGCAGGTGTTCTTGGTCGCGCCGTCGAAGGGCCCTCTCCGGGATTACCCTCGTCTCGCGCTGACGGCGGCGCTCTTCGCCGCGCTCAAGCGCGACGACGTGAAGGCTTTCCCGAACGTCCGCTTCCAGCCGGGCCATCTGCTCCGCTCGGACGCGAGCGTCGCGCGCTTCATCCAGTGGGCGGAGGAGCTGACGCCGTCCGCGTGGTCGCCGGCGCCCGAGGAGGATCATGCCCATACGTAGGCAGTCGCTCCACGAGTGGTTCCTCGACTACCAGCTCCGGCACGAATGGAAGCGCCGCTTCTATAATCCGGTCTCGGTCGACGTCGACGTCACCTCGCTGGCCGAAGCGTACGAGGCGCGCGGGCGCGACGTCCCGTGGAGCGCGATCGTGGTCAAGGCCGCCGGCCTCCTCGCTCAGAGACACCCCGAGGTCAACCGCGTCGTGTTCCGCACCTTCTACGGCGCCCGGGTCGTCGATTTCGACCGGATCACGGTCAACTTCCCGGTCCTCTATCCGCGCGACGGCGAGTCGATCCTCGGCGCGATCGCGATCCCCGAGCCGCAATCGCTGTCGGTCGACCAGATCCGCGACCACATCCGCTCGGGACGCCGCCGGAAGCTCGAGGACACGAAGGTCGCGCGCTGGGTCCTCGGCAAGAACACTTTTTTGAACCGCCTGCGGCTGCGCGCGATCCACGGCGCGGTGAACCATTTCCCCCGCCTCTATCTCAAGTTCGGCGGCGGCGGGGTCAGCGTCACGTCGCTCCTGTTCCTCTCGGACGAGGACGTGAAGCTGCGCGTGACGCCGTACGGGCCGACCGCGATGACGATCGGCGCGATTACGGTTTCCAAGGAACCCGACGGCCGCCGCCTGCTGCGGCTCGGCATCGGTTTCGACCACACGGCGGTGCGCGGCGATCAGGCGGTGGCCGCGATCCAGACGATGGCCCGGCTCCTTCAGAGCCCGGAGCCCGAGACGAGGGCGCAATTCCTATAACGGAGAGACTCGACATGCGTAAAGCTCTACTCGCGGCCCTGTGCGGCGCCGCGCTCCTGCCCTGGGCCTGGGCGGACGAGCCGAAAAGGCCCAATCAGGACGAGGCGGAGATCACCAAGCTCGCGAAGCTCTACGAGCGCGCGATCAACGAGGACAACGTCGAGCTCCTCGTCCCCCTCGTCGAGTCCGGCACCGACATCATGGCGGTCACCGGCACCCGGATCAGCAACGTCGCCGAGCTTCGCGCCCTTTGGGCGAGACTCCAGCAGGCGAAGAAGAAGGGCGGCGACCAGGGCAAGCACACGACGAAGGTGACGATCGACTCGCTGCAGGTCAACGGCACCCAGGCCATCGTGCGCGGCCACGCGGACGAGACGTTCGTGACCGGCGACGGCAAGGTGCTCCAGTATCAGCTCCCCTTCGACAGCCAAGGCGCCAAGGTAGACGGCAAATGGCGCCTGACCTCCATGCAGACCCGCGCGAACCTCCTCGACAAGGTGACGCTCGCCGCGCGCGTGCTGGCCATCGAGCTTTGGCATCCGCGCGTCCAGCTCAAGGACCCGAAGGCCGCCCCGCCCGACTGGGATCAAGACCGGGGCGCCAACGACAAGGACGCGGCCGCCGCGATGCCCGCCGCCGGCGCGCCAAAGGCGGCGCTTCCCCCTGCGGCCGCCGCCGCCCCGGCGGCGAAGCCCGTACGGCGCCCGCCCCCGCCGCCCCCTCCGATGACTAGGACCGCGCGTTGAGCCGCTGGGATTACTTCGTCCTGCGGCATCAGAAGCCCGGGAACCTCGCGATACATTTCGTCTCGATGCTCTGCTTCTACGGGGGGCCGGTCGCGGCGTTGGCCGCGCGCGACGCGCGTTGGCTCGGCTTCTTCTTCGTCTCCGGCCTCATCGGCGGCTTCGGCCCTTGGTATTTTGAGGACGGCCGCGTCGATTTCCGCGAGCTCACGTCGCGGCCGGAAGTGCCCCACTACGTCGTCGTGATGTTCTGGCTCCTCTCCCAAGGCCGCTGGGCGGAAGAAACTCGCCTCGCCCGAGAGCGGGCGCTCGCCGCCCAAGTAGTATAATCGGCCGGTGGGCGCCACCGCGGATTTCCTCCGCCTCTTCCTGATCCCGGCCAACAATCGGGCCTCCCGGGTCTACGACCTGCTCTCGACGCACAACAACCTCGGCGAAAACTCGCTCTATCTGAACCTCGGCTACTGGGACGGCGCGACGACCTACGACGCCGCGTGCCAGCGCCTGGCCGAAAAGCTCGGCGAGGCCGCGCAGCTGGGCAAGGGTCTGCGCGTCCTCGACTGCGGCTTCGGCTTCGCCGACCAGGACATGTACTGGGCCAAGCGCTTCGAGCCGGCCACGATCGACGGTCTCAACATCACCGAATCCCAGGTGCGGCGGGCGCGCGAGCGCGTGAAAGCGGCCGGGCTGGCCGACCGCGTCCGTCTCCATGCCGGCTCGGCGACGAAGATGCCATTCGCGGACGCGACTTTCGACCGGGTCACCGCGCTCGAGACCGCGTTTCATTACGACACGCGCGAGGCGTTCTTCCGCGAGGCCTTCCGGGTGCTCAAGCCCGGCGGCCGGATCGCGACCGCCGACATCCTTCCCCTGGAGGGCCGGAAGTCGAGCCTCTTCTTCCGCGCGGGCGAGCGGCTCGGCCGCTCGTTCTGGCAGATTCCGCACGCGAACCAGTACTCGCGAAGCGAGTACGCCCGCAAGCTGGAGGGCGCGGGCTTCGTCTCCCCGAAAGTCGACTCGATCGCGCCTCAGGTCTACGCGCCTTTCGCGAAGTTCGCGCTGGAGCGCCTGCGCGCGCCGGACGTGAAGGCGAAGATGAACCCCCTCGTCCGCTGGTCGTGGATCGCGAGCGTCGAGCCGATGTCGCGCCTCGCCATCGACTACGTGCTCGCGACGGCGGCGAAGCCCGGATGAAGCGCGTTCTCGTCACCGGCAGCTCGACGGGCTTCGGCCGAGAGCTCTGCACCGCTTTCATCGAGCGCGGGTGGTTCGTGTACGCCACGCTGCGGGATGCTCGCACGCGCGGCCGGATGTTCGACGCGGAGGGGTCGGCGTATCCGGGAGCCGTCCGCGTCCTCGATCTCGACGTCACGAACGCGGCGCAGCGCGAATCCGCCGCGGCCGCGGTCGAGGCCGCCGGCGGGCTAGACTGCCTGATCAACAATGCGGCCTACGGCCAATTCGGCCCTTGCGAGGAGACCTCCGAGGACGACTGGCGGCGCCAGATGGAAGTAAACTTCTTCGGTCCCGTGCTTCTCACCCGGCGGCTCATGCCGGCCCTGCGCGCGTCCCGGGGGCGGGTGATCAACATCTCTTCGATCCTGGGACTGGCGAGTTTCCCACTGAGCGCGCCCTACTCGGCCAGCAAGTTCGCGCTCGAGGGCTGGAGCGAGTCGCTGCACTACGAGCTCGCCCCCCACGGCGTGCAGGTGGCGCTCGTCGAGCCCGGCGGCTTCCGCACTAAGTTCGCGGACAACTTGAGGATCTCCCCCGTGCCGGACGGCTCGCCCTACGCGGGCCAGGCGGCGGCCTACAATCGCTGGCGCGAGAAGCGCGCGGCCCGCTCCGGCGTGCCGCCGGTGATCGTCGTGCGGAAGATCGTCGCCCTCGCGGAGCGCCGCCGAATGCCGCTGCGCACCCTGGTCGGGACCGACGCGCGCCTCATCGACGGCCTCAATCGGTGGCTCCCCAGATCCGTCGCGACGAACCTTCTCCGGCGAGTGTACTCCAAGATACTCTCATGACACCCTGGCTTCTTGCCGCGGGCTCCGGCCTCGCCCTCTTCGCCGCCAGCTCGCCGGTCTCGTGCTGGCCGCTCGTCTTCGTCGCGCTTGCACCGCTCCTCTACGCCGCCCGAGGCGCGAAGGACGCGCGGCAGGCGGCGAACCTCGGCGCGGTCGCCGGCCTCTGCTTTTACGTCCCGGCGCTCCATTGGCTCACCAAGGTCTGCTCCTGGGCGGCAGGACCGTTCTGGTGCCTCTTCGCCTTGTGGGTCGCGTTCTTCGCCGCCTCCTACCGGGAACTCGTCGTCCGGACCGAGAAGCGCCGCTGGGCGCCCGCCGCCGAGACGCTCGGGGCCGCCGCGCTGTGGATCGCCTTCGAGTACTTCCGCTCCGAGGTCTGGCGGCTCGAGTGCTCGTGGCTCGCGCTCGGCTACGCGCTCAAGCCCTTTCCGCCGCTGCTGCAGGGCGCAAGCCTGCTCGGCGTCTACGGACTGAGCGGCCTCATCGTTTTCGCGAACGCAGCCTGGGTCGCGGCGCTCTCGGGCCGCCGCGGGCCGGCGATCGCGATCACCGCGGCGGTGATCTCTCTCGGCCTGTGGGGCGGGCGGCGGCTCGAGCGCATCGACGCGGGCGGCGGACGCCGCGTCGCGGCCGCCCTCGTGCAGGACGAGAACTTCGACGTCGACAAGCTGATCAAGGCGACCCCGGTCTCGGAAGTACGGGGCGGGTTGTGGGTCTGGCCCGAGTACGGCTTCACCGCGATCACCGGGCACGAGCGCGCGCAGATCCAGAGCATCGCCAAACGTTTGGGCGGTCCCGCCTCGACCTTGGTCGCGGGCGGCGCGACGATTCCCGACGAGACGACGGGGCGGCTCGAGAACTTCGCCTGGGTCATCGGCGAGGGCCGGCTGCTCGGACGCTACGACAAGTCGCACCCGATCCCCTTCATCGAGGACAAGCATCTCCGGCCCAACCCCGCGCCCCGGCCGGTGGATTCGCCGCTCGGCCGGCTCGGCGTACTGCTCTGCTACGACCTCGACTTCGAGGATTCGGCCCGGCTCATGGCCTCCTTCGGCGCGGAGGCGCTCGTCGTGCCCAACCTCGACCCGCGGGAATGGGGACCGTGGCAGCATCGCCAGCACTCCGACATGGCGCCGCTGCGGGCGGTCGAGACGGGCCTGTGGATCGCCCGGGCGGCCTCCTCCGGCCACAGCCAGCTCATCGATCCGGGCGGCCGGGTGCGCGCGGAGTCGTCCTTCGGAGCGGAATCGGTGCTGACCGGCGACCTCGAGTTCGCGCGCGCCTCGACCGTCTATACTCGGATCGGCTGGCTCCTCGCGCCGGTCTGCCTCGCGCTCGCGGGCGCGTTCCTCGTCTGGGCCGCCGCGGCGCGTTTTGGTAAGATCGACCTGAAGTGAGACGAATACCTCCCGCCGGCATCAACCTCTTCCAGCTCATCGACATCCTGATTCGCGAGTACGAGCAGAAATCGGGGCAGGCGGCGCTCAACCTGTCGCTCGGCAACCCCGACGGCGTCCCGATCCAGGCGATTCGGGAGCTCAAGGCGCGCTTCGCGCTGGACCCGGGCTACGATTTCCACACCTACGCGGAGGACCGCAACCTCCTGAAGTTCTGCGAGGGGATGGTCGCGACGCATTCCGGCGTGCGGTACTGGGAACACGACCATCTGCGCGCGGTCTCGATCCCGGGCATCAAGACGGCCACCGCGCTTGTCTCGCTCGCGTGCGGCCTCCACCTGCCGGACAAAAAGCGCCGCGACTCCTTCGTCGTCGCCTCGAATCTGCCGGCCTACGACGTGCTCGGGACCTGGTCTTCCGAGTATCTCGCGGGCAGCCGGGTCGTCTGGCCCCTCGCGACCGCCGACGACATGCGGCTCGAGGTCGGGCGCTTGGAGCAGGCGCTGAAGGAGGCGGGCAAGGACCGCGCCGATCTCGTCTTCGTCATTCGCCCGGGCAACCCGGCGGCGGTCGGCGCCTCCCGCGAGGACTGGGTCGCGCTGATCGAACACTGCTTGAAGCGCGGCTCGCGCCTCGTCAACGACGCGGCGTACGCGGGTCTCGCCGGCCCCGACAACGTGACGCTCGCGTCGGTCGCCAAGGAGTATAAGGACCTCGAGTGGCTCGAGCTCTACTCGGTCTCGAAGGGCTTCAACGATCCCGGCGCGCGCCTCGGCGCGGCGGTAGGCTCGAAGGATTTCATCGAGGATCTCACCTTGGTGAAGGGCAACACCGAGTCGGGACCCGTCCCGTCCGTCATGGCCGCCTACGCGACGTTCTTCCAGGACGCCGCCGCGACGAAGAATGCGTTGGCCGACCTCCGCGGGCTCTACGAGAAGCGGCTCCGGTACGTCATCCCCGCGCTTTCGGCGGCGGGGCTCAAGCCCGCGTGCCGCACCTCGGCGGGCTTCTTCACGCTTTGGAAGGCGCCGGCCCGCGTGTTCGGGAAGGACCCGGCGAAGTCCTTCCCCGACGTGCCGCCGCACGAGGCGCTCAACCGCCTCATCATCGCCGAGACCGGCATCGTGGGCGTCCATTTCCTCGCCCCGGCGGTCGACGGCCGCCGCGAGCCTCTGCTGCGGTACGCGGTCTGCACCGACGTCCTCTCGCCGGAGTTCCAAAAGCGGTTCGAGGAAGGCTTGGCACGCCTGAAGCCCGAATATGGCTCCTTGTAAGAAGGTCTTTAGCATTCCTTGCCTCGCGGTCCTGATTTCTCACCTAGCTTTCTTGAGTGTTCGTGCCCACGCAGAACAGGGCCTCCTTCTTGAGCGAGCAAAGCACACGGTTGCATCGATCCATTCCGATGGGCTTTACGGTGCGGATTCCATACTTGGTTCGGGCGTTTTAGTTGGAACGCAGAAGTGGATTTACCTGGTAACAGCGAAGCATGTCATCATTTCGGATAGCGGCCTTCTTTCCCAGATCCGCGCTCGATTCCGCCCCATCAGCAACGTTTCAAGTCTAGCGGAAAACCTTTACTTGGACTTAGCAGTGAGTTCAGCAACCGGTAATCTGTTGCTTTCGGAACGTGATGTAGTGGCTATTCGGCTGGGGAGGATGGGACAGACAGACTGGGAGTTTGTCAAAGGCGTAAAAATTGGGACAGAACTTCCCAAAAGACTCCCCTCGCTGATCAATCAGGAAACCATCGCCGTTGAGAAGAGGGCCTGCATCACATTTGAAGAGGTCACAGAGACTCAGGAAGCTATCTATTTTGGTTTTCCGGCTTCCCTAAACGCGTATCCGGAATTAAAACGACGCAAATATGATTTGAATTTCCCGCTCTATCGGCGGAGCATGGTTGCGGGAAAGGATCGGCAATCTCAAATTTTGTTATTGGATGGCATGGTTCAGCCGGGAAATAGCGGCGGCCCCGTATATGTATTGCAACAGGCTAAGGACATCGTAGTTTCTCCGGATCGTGGCCCCCAGGACAAGGAAGCGCGTCTGGCGGGCATAATTGTCGAGTCTGTCCCCTATCTCTCGACGATCAATAGTGGGGGCCAGGTAGCCGGCATCAACATCGACAATGCTGGCTATGCTGTTGTCGAGCCGATCGATGCTGTGCTATCTCTACTGGCCAACGAGAAATGAGCGCTCGCCTAAAGTTAAGCGTTTCGCCAGTCGCCCTGGAACTATCCTGGAACGATCCTGATGCTAATCTCGCAAAGATCGACGCCGCTCTTGCGACTGGCCTTAAAGGAGTATCGAGGCCCGAAGAACACCTTTTCCTTTTTCCGGAGCTTACGCTGACTGGTTTCGCTACCAAAGAGCCGCCGGCGATCGGGCTGTCTTCGGGCCCGGTCTCCAAGTTGTCTGCCTTAGCCAAGAAGCACAAAACCGCCGTCGCGGCGGGCTTCCCCGAGAAGGCCGCTGGCAAGCCGCTCAACGCGCTCGCGCTGTTCGGCCCGGACGGCAAGCTCGTCGCGCGCTACCACAAGCTGCACCTCTTCACCTGGGGCAAGAACCCGGAAGCGGCGACCTACGAGGCGGGCAAGACCGGCGTCGTCGCCGACTACCGCGGCTGGAAGCTCGGCTTCGCGATCTGCTTCGACATCCGATTTCCCCCGCTGTTTCACGAATACGCGAAGGCCGGCGTCGATCTGCTCTTGATCTCGTCGTGCTGGATCGGCGGGCCGCACAAGACCTACCAGTACCGGACGATCACCTCGGGCCACGCGATTTTGACGCAGGCCTACGTCGCGGCGGTGAACCGCGCCGGCAAAGACCCTTTCTTCGAGTACGACGGCTCCCAGTACGTGTTCTCGCCCTTCGGCGAGGAGACGTCCGGGGCGCTCGATCCCGCCGAACTGGAAAACGCCCGAAAGCTCGTCGTCCGCCCGTCCGACCTGAAGTCTTACCGCGTCGTCTAGTCTCGACGAGAAAGGGAACTTTTTCGCGTCTCATTCGTATATATGGGTAGGGAGTGCCGTGCGTGCGGGTTGTTTGGCGAACGCGGACGTGGTCATTCGGCTTAAGCCAAGTGGCTGGACAGCGAGCGGCAGTGGGAAGTGGTCATTGGGTTTAAACCAAGTGACCGTGCCGCAGACAGCGGTGAAATATGTTCATTTGGCTTAAGCCAAGTGAGCTCGCCGCAAGCGGCGGTGAAACGTGGTCATTTGGCTTAAGCCAAGTGGGTAAGTCGGGCCGGTGGCCGGTTTAGATCTGCGTGCCGACGCCGAGGAGGCGGTTGTAGCCGTTGAGGGCCGCGACCCGGTACGCCTCGGCCATGGTGGGGTAGTTGAACGTCGTGTTGATGAAGTAAAGCAGCGAGTTCGCCGCGCCTTCCTGCGACATCACCGCCTGGCCGATGTGCACGATCTCGGCGGCCTGGTCGCCGAAGCAGTGGACGCCCAGGATCTCGAGCGTGTCCCGGTGGAAGAGAAGCTTGAGCATGCCGACCGTCCGGCCTTGGATTTGGGCTCGGGCGATGCTGCGAAAGAGCGCGTGGCCGACCTCGTAGGGGACCTTGGCTTGCGTAAGCTCGGCTTCCGTCCTTCCGACCGAGCTGATCTCCGGGCTCGTGTAGATGCCCGTGGGGATCAGGTTCAGCTTGTAGTCGCTTTTCCCCTCGAGCATGTGGGTCGCGGCGAAGCGCCCCTGATCGTAGGCGGCGCTGGCTAAAGACGGGAAGCCGACGACGTCGCCGACCGCGTAAACGTACGGCGCGGTGGTCCGGTAGTTCTCGTCCACCGGGATGTTCCCCCGCTTGTCGGGCTTGATGCCGAGAAGCTCCAGCCCCAGGGTGTCGGTGTTGCCCGTGCGCCCGTTGGCCCAGAGCAGGACGTCGGTGATCAGCTTCTTGCCGCTTTTCAGGTGGAGCACGACGTTGTCTTCGGCCGCCTCGACCTTCGAGTACTCCTCGTTGTGGCGGAGCAGCACGCCCTGGTCGCGGAGGTGGTAGCTCAAGGCGTCGATGATCTCGTCGTCGAGGAAGCTCAAAAGCTTCTCGCCGGGGTTAACGAGGTTCACCTTCACGTCGAGATTGCGCAGGATCGAGGCGTACTCGCAGCCCACGACCCCGGCCCCGTAGATCGTGATCGAGCGCGGCGTGCGATCGAGGTCCAAGACCTTGTCGGAGTCGACGATCCGCGGATGGGAGAAGTCGACGTCCGGCGGATGGTAGGGACGGGAGCCGACGGCCAGGACGAAATGGTCGGCGGTCGCCTCGGCGACGCGCCCGTCGCGGTCCGTGACGGCGATCTTCTTCTTATCCAGGAACCGGCCCTTCCCGTGGAGCACCGAGACGCCGTTGCGTTCGTAGAAGCTCCGGCGGAGCTTCACCTGCCGCGAAATCACGGTCCCGGCGGCCTTCAGCAGGCGAGGGTAGTCGACGGTCGCCCGGGCGCCGAGCTCCTCGAATAGCGGATGGTTCCGGAGCTCCGAAAGCTGCTGGATCGCGTGCCGGAGGGCCTTGCTGGGGATCGTGGAGGTGTGGGTGCAGGAGCCGCCCACCTCGAGGTCGCGCTCCACGACCGCGACGCTCTTGCCGAACTTGGCGGCCTTCATGGCCGCGCCCTCGCCTCCGGGCCCGGAGCCGAAAACGATGACGTCGAAGTGCTCGGGACGCTCGCCCACGAACCGATTATAGTTTAACGGCGGGAGAGACCGCGAGCCGCCTCGTCGAGGGAGGCCGCGGCCCGGCCGATCGCGGGGAGCACCTCGTCCTTGATGGATTTAGCGGACGTCTTCACGTCCTGGAGCTTCATCAGGGCGACGTGAAGCTCGGTCTCGGCGTCCGTGGTGAGCAGGGAGACGTCGGCGTTCATCGAGATCTCTTTCGACGCCAGCGCGCCCTGGACGTCCTTGATGATGGAGGCGAGGCGGCGGCGCGCGACGAGCGCGCTCGCGGCGCTGGACACGGAGGCGCCCTTCGCGGCGTCGCGGAGATTTCGCGCGGCGCTCTTGCAGGTCGCGGCGTCGATGGAGGCGGAGGCCTTGGGAGCCTTCGCTTTGCGAGGCGCGACGGGCGTCTCGGCCTTCGCGGGGCTTTCCGTGATAACCGGCGCCTCTTCTCCCGGGGTCCGGGGCTCCGCCTTCGAGGGAAGCTCCGGCTTCGGAGCGGACGAGCGATCGATCATGCGGGAGCCGGCGACGCCCGCGGCTGCGGCGGGGCGCATGCCCAGCGCGGCCGGTCGCATGGCCGCCGGCGCGTCGCGCAGGCCTTCCTCGGCGCGCTCCGGCAGCGCCATCGCGATCAAGGTTCCTTTCGGCGCCATTTTTTTGGCGATCGTCTCCTTCGGGGACGACGCCGCGGCCCAGCCGAAATCGTCGGACGCGGGCGCGGCCGCATGACGCGTGCCCATCGCGTGTTCGATGGCGTGGGCGGAGGCGGCCACCCAATTGTCGCCGAAGGCCCAGGCGACCGCCAACCGCTTCTTGCCCTCGTGGACGCGGCCCAGCGTGGCCGCGCCGGAGAACCGGCAGGCGGCCTGCGGGGCCAAGACGAGAGCGACGTCCGTCTTGGAGAGATCGATCTTGGCGGCGGAGATCGCCTCGGAAAGCAGGCGGTTGAGATCGCACGCGGACACCGCGTCGACGGTCACCGGGCCATAGATCCCGCCGGTGATGCCGCGCTTGCCGCCCGAGGCCTGGCGGACTCGGGCGTTGACCGTGTCGCCGAACGCGAAGAGCCGTCCTTCGGCCTCGTCCTTATCCGGCGCCGGGGCGCCGGGGAAGCCCACGAGGATCGCGGTCACCTCGGGAGAGCCCTTGACGGCGTCGACGACCAGCTTGTCCGGCTCGCCCGGCAGAGCCACGCGCAGCGCCCCTTTGCGGGCGTAGTAGCGCACCGCCTCGGAGCCGCCGTCGTCGAAAGCGAGGATGGCTTCGGTCTTGGCTCCGAAGGCCAAGGAGGGAGCGGCGAGAACGGCGGCGAGAGCGAGAACCTTGTTCATGCCCTTATTATGGAAGCCCGCCGGTCCGGCAACCTGGGGCGAGGGGCCCACCCGGAACGGACGCGGGGACCTGGGACGATATAGGTCTTAGGTCCTAGGCGGGTGAAACTAGGCGGTGGCGGTCCGGCCCGCCCCGACGGGGAGCGGCGGCGCGGACAAGACGGCGCGGCGCACCCGGTACGGCTCCGGATCCTTGAGGAACGCCTCGGCGTCACGGCGGCCCAGCGCCATCGCCTCGATGCAGGGCTTGGACTTGAAGGCGAGCTGCGACATGGCGAGGCGCTTCGAGGGATAGAGGCGGAAGACCGCCGGGGCGTCGGGCCGGCTCGTCAGCGAGTCGATTCCGCTCGCCATCTGCCGGTAGCAGACCTCGCGGCCGGTCTGCTCGAAGCGGGTCCAGGGGAACATGCAGAACCGGCCGATCTCGGAGGGGTGCGTCATCTGGAGCGCCAAGACGGTCGGGCAGCCGGCCAGCGCGTCGAAGCGGATCCAATCCTTGCCCGGCACGCCGCCGTCCATGTAGACGAGAGGCTCCTGCCCCGGGCGCTCGAGTTTGATGCGCGGGAACATGTGCGGGATCGAGCAGCTCGCCACGAGCTTGAGCGCCAGGGGGCCGTCCCACTCCTTCCCCCCCGGCGTGAAGCGGGCATATTCCGACTCGTCCTGCTTCTCCCGGTAGGCGACGACGGTGAGCTCGCAGCGGAGCTTCTTCTTGGCGGCTTCCTCGTCGCGCGTGTGCTCGACCGACTCCCAGAGCGCGTCGTTCTTGCAGAGCGCGAAGGGGCCGAAGGTCGGGCTGACGCGGAGCACGGGCGCCTGGTCGACGCGCCTCCACTTCTCTTCGAGGACGTCCTGCAGGCCGAGCGCGTAGCCGGCGCCGGAGAGCGCTCCCGCCGAAAATCCGAGGACCTTGGAGAACTCGAGGCCGGAGTCGGTGAGCGCGCGAAGCGCGCCGACCTGCCACGCGCCGTGGGCGCCGCCGCCCGAAAGGGCGAGTCCGAGAGGCCCGGCGAAAGAAGTCATCTCAAGAGCGAAGTATACAGCGATTCCTGCGCGCGCACCATAGCGTCGATGTCGAATTCTTTTCCGATCGATGCGGCGGCCTTCCGTCCCAGTTCACGCGCCTTTTCCGGGCTTTCCAGGAGCTCGACGATCCGCTCCGCCATGGCCGCCTCGTCGTCGGCCTCCACCAGCCGGCCGTTTTCGCCGTCGCGCAGCAGGTCGCGCACGCCGTCGGTGGCATAGGCCACGCACGCGAGGCCGGACTTCATCGCCTCGACGAGCGCCCGGGGCAGTCCTTCCCAGTGGGACGTCAGCGCGAAGACGTCGGAGGCGGCGAGGATCTCGGCGGTGTCGCGGCGCCAGCCCGGAAAAAGCACCTTGCCGTGGAGGCCCGCGGCGATGACCTGCGCCTCGACGCGGGAACGGAGCTCGCCGTCGCCGACGAACAGGAACCGGGCGTCGGGGATGCGGGCCAGGCATTTCGCGGCGACGCGGACGAAGCCTTCCGGATTCTTCTGCGGCTTGAGGTTGCCGATCGAGGACACCAGCGGCTTGTGCATGCCGCAGCCGAGCTCGGCCTTTTTCTTGCCGCGATCCTCGAGCTTCGCCGGAAGCTCCGAGAGCTTCACGCCGCTGCGGAGGATCGAGCAGCGGCCGGCCTTCGCCAGCCCGAGCGGCTCCGCGTAGCGCCGGTTGTCCTCGGACACGAAGAGAGTCCAGTCGCTCGCGGCGACGCACAGCCGCTCGAGGCCGACGTAGAACGCCTTCACCGCGGGCCGCTGGCGATCGTGGAAGCCGAAGCCGTGATAGGTGTGCAGGATGGCGGGCACGCCGGCGGCCTTCGCCGCGAGACGCCCGAGGATGCCCGCCTTCGAGGAATGCGTGTGGACCACGTGAGGTCGGGTCTCGCGCAGCCGGACCGTGAGCCTGAGGAACGCGCGGAAGTCGTCGACGGGGCTGACGTCCCGGACGAGCTCCGGCAGGAACTCGAGACGGAAAGGGCGCTCGGGCCGGACGGCAAGCCGGCGGGCCTCGTCGTCGAGCATGCCCCCGGGGCCGCAGAGCACGTCGACGTCGAAGCGCGCGGGGTCGAGGTGGCTCGCGGTGTAGAGAGTGTTCTGCTGGGCGCCGCCGAGGTCGAGGCGCGTGACGAGATGCGCCACGCGCACTTTCCCGGAGGACACGCTCACTGCCCTTCGGTCCCTTCCGCCGCTTCTTCGGAGGCGGGCTCGGACTCGGGCGGAGTCGCCGGAGCGGTGCTGGCCTTCACTCCGGCCGGCGCGCCGGCTTTCCGGGAGGCCCGCTCGCGCTGCTGCTGGCGGATGCGGCCCGCCCGCTTGGCGCGGGCGCGGAGCTTCTCCTTCTCGGTGACGCCGCCGGTCGCCTTGCCGATAGATTTGCCCGGCGGCGGCTCGTCGGGCGCGCCCTTGACCTCGCCGCCCGGGAAGTAATGCGCGAGGATGGTCCGGTATTTCCGTCCGAGATGAGCTTGGCCCATCGCGCCCGCGACGCAGAGGCCGTGGCCGTCGCCGGTGCCGGCGCCCCACACGACGAGCTGCGTCAAGACTTTGCCG
>JACRDR010000208.1 GCA_016212845.1 Elusimicrobiota bacterium | reverse complement strand
GCGCCGCCTGCCCTCGGAGGTCGCCAACGGCATCATCTCCTACGTGACCGGCGTCGCGCTGCACGACTACGGGTGCACGCTCAAGGTCTATCGTTCGATCTTCATCAAGGAACTGCGGCTCTACGGAGAGATGCACCGCTTCATCCCGGCGTTCGCCGGCTTCCTCGGCGCGAGGATCACGGAGCTCCCCGTCAATCACCGGCCCCGCACGAGAGGCGTCTCGAAGTACGGGCTCACGCGCATCCTGAAGGTCGTCTTGGACCTCATCACCGTGAAGTTCATGGACGAGTACCTGACGAAGCCGATCTATCTCTTCGGCGGCGGGGGGATCCTGCTCGGCGGCTTGGGCGCCCTCCTCGCGGCGTTCACCCTCTACAAGAAGTTCTTCCTCGGCATCTTCGTCAAGGACCAGCCCCTGTTCCAGGTCTCCATCTTCTTCGCTCTGGTCGGCTTCCAGCTCATCTTCCTCGGCCTCCTCGCCGAGATTCTGATCCGCGTGTACTACGACATCAAGGACAAGCCCCCGTACTTCATCCGGGAGCGCTCGGGAGACTTTTAGCGGTGGCCGACCTGCGCTTTTCCGTCAGCGAGATCAAAGACCAGGGGGGGCTGGCATTCAACGGCCCCGTCTCGATCGCGGAGTTCGAGGGCGAGGCGCTTTTCGGCGAGGCCAAGCCCAAGGGCCCCGCGGCGCTCGACGTCGAGTTCTCGGTCGGCGGCAGCCATATCTTGATGGAAGGCCGCGTCGAGGCGACGTGGACCGTGCCGTGCAACCGCTGCCTGGGTCCGGTCGACGTGAAGGCGGGCGAGGACCTCGAGGAGACGTATCCAGTCGGCCAGGACGTCATCGATCTGACGGAAAGCGTTCGCGAGAGCTTGGTCCTCAGCATCCCTTCCAAAGCGCTGTGCCGCGAGGAATGCGCGGGCCTTTGCGCGAAGTGCGGCGCCAACAGGAATCAGGGACCTTGCCGTTGTAAATAAGTCACAAATTTTCGCTTGCGCGGCCTACTTCGATTTTGTTCACATCTGTACCTATAAGGACCTAATAAAAAATGCCCAATCCAAAAAGGAAGTTTACGCGGGCCCGGCGGGATTCCCGCCGCCGCTCCGCCTGGCGCCTCGAGGCGTCCAGCGCATCCAAGTGCTCCAACTGCGGCAACGCGCGCCAGCCCCATCGCGTGTGTCCTAGCTGCGGCTTCTACAACGGCAAGCTCGTCATCGCCGCCAAGGTCAAGAAGAAGAAGGGAGCCGAAGGCCAGGAAGGCGAGCAGCAGTAGACTCTCATGAAGATCGCCCTGGACGCCGTCGGCGGAGATTTCGGCCTCAAGCCGAACGTCGACGGCGCCATCCAGGCGGCCTCCGAGCTGGGTCTCGAGGTCGCGCTCGTCGGTCCGCAGGACGCCGTGCGGGCGGAGCTCGCCTCGCGGGGCATCCCGTCCACCGACAAACGCTTCGAGATCATCGATTCGCCGGACCTCATCCGCATGGAAGAGGATCCGGTCGCGGCCTGCCGCGAAAAGCCCAAGGCGTCGATCATGGTCGCGACCGAATTGGTCGCCTCCAAGCGCGCCGACGGCGTCGTGAGCGCGGGCCACTCGGGCGCGGCGATGGTCGCCGCGCTCTGGCATTTGAAGCGCCTCCCCGGCGTGCTCCGGCCCGCGATCGCCTCGCCGCTGCCGACCGCGAAGGGGTCGGCGGTGCTGCTCGACGCGGGCGCCAACACCGAGTGCAAGCCGTGGCACCTGCTGCAGTTCGCCACGATGGGCGCCCTCTACGCCAAGCACATCCTGAAAATCGCCAAGCCCAAGGTCGGCATCCTCTCCAACGGGGAGGAAGAGACCAAGGGCAACGAGCTGGTGCACGAGGCCATTCCGTTGCTTAAGTACAGCGGACTGACCTTCCATGGACCCATCGAAGGCCGCGATATCCCGGCGGGCGTCGTCGACGTCATCGTCTGCGACGGCTTCGTCGGCAACGTCGTGCTCAAACTTTACGAGGGCGTGGCTTCCACGCTCCTCGCCGAGCTCAAGAGCGAGATCGAGAAGAGCCCCGTCTCCAAGCTGGGCGGGCTCTTGATCCGCGACGCCGGCCGCCGCCTGAAGCGCCGGATGAGCTACGACGAATACGGCGGAGCCCCGCTCCTCGGCGTGGGCGGCACCGCGATCATCTGCCACGGCAAGTCGAACGGCAAGGCGATCTTCAACGCCATCCGCGTGGCCAGCGAACTCGTGAAGTCCAACGCGAACGATCAGATCAAGACCTCGCTCGAGGAAATGAAGGCCAACCTCGAGCTGGCGAAAGTGGAGCAATGACATCATGGATACCGCTACCCAGACCGTTCCCGCGAAGGCCGGCGCCTTGAGACTCGCCGATAAAGTCGGCTTGATCACCGGCGGCGCGCAGGGCATCGGCCGCGCCACCGCCGAGCTCATGGCCAAGGAAGGCGCGAAGGTCGTCATCGTCGACGTCGACGAGGCGATGGCGCAAAAGACCGCCTCCGAAAACGATCAGCTCCAGGGCTCGCACGTGGCGCTCGGCCTGAAAGCCGACGTCACCAACTGGGAGCAGTGCGAAGCCGCCGTGAAGGCCACCGTCGATAAGTTCGGCAAGCTCGACATCCTGGTCAACAACGCCGGCGTCACGAAGGACAACCTCGTCATGCGCATGGACGACGCCCAGTGGGATTTCGTGCTCGACATCAATCTGAAGGGCACGTTCCATTTCACCAAGGCCGCGTTCCGCCCCATGATGAAGGCCCACTCCGGCCGCATCATCAACATCTCCTCGGTCGTCGGCGTGGAAGGCAACATCGGCCAGGCGAACTACGCGGCCTCCAAGGGCGGCGTCATCGCTTTCACCAAGTCTTGCGCGAAGGAGTTCTGCAGCCGGAACATCCTCGTGAACTGCATCGCGCCGGGGTTCATCCGGACCCGGCTGACGGAAGTCGTCTCGGACGAAGCGAAAAAGCGCATGATGGACAAGATTCTGCTCGGCCGCATCGGCGAGCCGATCGACATCGCGCGCGTCGTCGTCTTCCTCGCGTCGGAAGATTCGTCTTACATCACCGGACAGGTTATCAACGTCAACGGCGGAGTATACGTCTAAGAAGTAATCCCAATAAGGGGGAACAGTACATGGCCGCTACCAACAACGTGGAAGAGCGCGTAAAGCAGATCATCGTCGAGCAGCTCGGCGTGGACGCCGCGGAAGTGACGCCGCAGGCCCACTTCGTCAACGACCTCGGCGCGGACTCGCTCGACACTGTCGAGCTCGTCATGGCGCTCGAGGAAGAGTTCGACACCGAGATCCCGGACGAGCAGGCGGAGAAGATCCAGACCGTCGGCCAGGCCATCGACTACATCAAGGCCCACGCGAAGAAGTAGCGCGTGAGCGCAGAGCTGGAAGAGAAGATCGGTTTCCGCTTCAAGCGGTCCGACCTTCTCAAAGCCGCGTTGACGCACAAGTCGTTCGCCGCGGAGCAGAAGCTGGGCCGCTACAACGAGCGGCTCGAGTTCCTCGGCGACAGCGTGCTCAGCGCGGTGGTCGCCCACCAGCTCTACGAGTCCTACCCGGACGAGGACGAGGGCCGGCTTTCCAAGAGAAAAGCTCTCTTGGTCTCCCGGCCCTCCCTCGCCCGGTGGGCGGGCGAATTGGGTCTGGGCGCGTTCCTTTTCCTCGGGGCGGGAGAGGATTCGTCGGGTGGACGGCTTCGGCCGAGCATCCTGGCGAACGCGCTGGAGGCGCTCATCGGGGCGATCTACCTCGACGGGGGCTACGGGGAGGCATCGGCGTTCATCCACCGGTGGTTCCTCGACCAGCACGCCAAGGTCGTGGAAACGGACTACAAGAGCCGACTGCAGGAGATCATGCAGAAGCGTTTCAAGTCTCCTCCGGTATATGAGATGCTGAAAGCGACGGGGCCGGACCACGACAAGACTTTCGCGGTGACGGTGCGCCTGGGCCAGCGGACCCTGGGCACCGGGCAGGGCAAAAGCAAGAAAGAGGCCGAGCAGAGCGCGGCCCTCGACGCGCTGGAGAAGCTCCAAAACGCGGCGGAGACGTTGCAAGGAGAGTAGAAGGCTCCAAGGGGATTATCATGGACTACGGCTTTACCGAGCAGCAGCAAGAGATCGTGAACCTCGCGCGGGCGATCGCCCAAAAGAAGATTCGTCCCGTCCGCGAGCACTACGACCAGACCGAGGAATTCCCCTGGCCCATCGTCGAAGAGCTCCGCAAGGTCGGCCTCTTCGGCGTCTATCTCCCCGAAGAAGTCGACGGACTCGGCGGCGGCAACCTCGAGCTCGTGCTCGCGGCCGAAGAGCTCTCGAAGGCCTGCGGCGGCATCGCGCTCTGCGTGGCGACGTCCTCGCTCTGCGCGCTCCCGATCCTGCTCTACGGAAGCCCGGAGCTCCGCAAGAAGTACCTGCCCGACCTGGCCACCGGCAAGAAGCTCGGCGCCTTCAACATCACCGAGCCCGGCGCCGGCTCCGACGCGACGGCCACCAAAGCCACCGCCGTCCTGCAGGGCGACCATTACGTCGTCAACGGCATCAAGAACTTCTGCTCCACCGGCAAGGACGCGGACACGTACGTGATCTTCGCGACCACCAACCCGAACCGCGGCGCGCGAGGCATTTCGGCGTTCGTCGTCGAAAAGGGCACGCCCGGCTTCACCTTCGGCAAGAAGGAAGAGAAGATGGGCATCCGCGCCAACGGCACGTACGAGCTCGTCTTCCAGAACTGCAAGATTCCCAAGGAAAACCTCATCTATAAGGAGGGCTACGGTCTCTTCATCGCCCAGCTCACCTTCGACTATTCCCGCCCGGGCGTCGCGGCGCAGGCGATCGGCATCGCGCAGGGCGCGCTCGACGAGACGATGTCCTACATCCGCCAGCGCAAGCAGTTCGGCCAGAGCATCTCGAGCTTCCAGGCGATCCAGCACATGATGGCCGACTGCGCCACGCAGATCGAGGCCGGCCGCGCGCTGCTCTACGCCACGGTTCGCGCGATGGACGCCTCCAACGGCCCCGCAATCCGCAAGGCGATGGAGGAGAACAAGGTCGTCGCCGACTGCATGAACGAGCTCGACACGAAGCGCTGGACGAAGGAGAGCGGCATGGTGAAGGTGTTCTGCTCCGACACCGCCATGCGCGTCGCCACCGACTGCGTCCAGATGTGCGGCGGCATCGGCTACATGCGCGACTTCCCCGTCGAGAAGTACATGCGCGACGCGAAGATCACGCAGATCTACGAAGGCACCAACCAGATCCAGCGCAACGAGATCGCGATGATGATGATCAAGGAAGCGGCCTCGAAGTCCAAGAAGGACCTGGTCGCCGCCTAAAAGAAGGAGAGAAATCGCCATGCATATCGTCGTCTGCGTCAAACAGACTCCGGCCGCGACCCAGGTCCCGGTCGACGCCGCCACCGGCAAGCTCAAAACCGAAGGACTCCCCTACGGCCTCAACCCGTGGGACGAGTACGCGATCGAAGAAGCGATCCGGATCAAGGAGAAGCTCGCGGGCTCGACGGTGACCGTCCTGTCCCTCGGCCCGGCCCGCGCGGAGGAAGCGATCCGCGCCGCCATCGCCCTCGGATGCGACGAGGGCGCGCACCTCGTCGACCCGTCGTTCGACGGCACCGACAACATGGGTTCCAGCTATCTGCTGTCGCTCGGCATCCGCAAGCTGAACGCCGCGAAGCCGGTCGGCCTCGTGCTCTGCGGCAAGCAGTCCAACGACAACGAGTCCGGCTCCGTCGCGCCGGCGCTCGGCGCCTGGCTGGACTGGCCCTCCGTCGCCTACGTCCGAAAGTTCGCCTCCATCGACGAGAAGCTCGCCAAAATCGAGCGCGCCGCCGAGGACGGCACGGACTCCCTCGAGGTCGACCTCCCGGCCGTCGTCTCCGTCATCAAGGAGATCAACGAGCCCCGGCTGCCGTCGCTCAAGGGCAAGATGAACTCGAAGAAGGCTCCCGTCGCCAAGTGGGGCGCGGCCGAACTCCAGGCCGAGGCCGCGAAGGTCTCCGCGGGCGGCCGGCTCGAGATCGTAGGGCAGACGCCGCCGCCGCCGCGAGGCGGAGGCATCGTCGTTCCCGGCGCGACCGCGCAGGAAAAGGCCGCGTTCGTCGCCAACAAGCTCAAAGAGCTGAAGTTCATTTAAGGAGCGAATGATGATCCTCTGCGTCGCCGAGATCCGGCACGGAAAACTGGTCTCTTCCATCTTCGAGCTGCTCACCGCCGCGAAGGCGATGGGCCAGCCCGTCGCCGCCGCCGTCGTGGGCGGCGCCGCCGCGTCCGCGGCGGCCGACACCCTCAAGGGCCGGGGCTTCGAGAAGGTCTACGTCGCCTCCCACGCGTCTCTCGACGGGCAGAGCGACGAGGCCTACGCGCACGCGCTCAAGGCGATCGTCGCCCAGGCGAAACCGGAGACGGTGCTGCTGCCGGCTTCCGCTCAGTGGCGCGCCGTCGCGCCCAGGCTCGCCGTCCTGCTCGGCACGGGTCTCGCCTCCGACGTCATCGAGGCGACGGCCGGGGCCGACAAGAAGGTCCAGGTAGTGAGGGCCGCGTTCGGCGGAAACGTCCTCTCTAAGATCGCCGTGAAGGGCAGCCCCGCGATCGTGACGGTGCGGCCGATGTCCTACACGCGCACCGACGCCTCCGGCTCGGGCGCCGTCGAGAACGTCGCGATCGCTCCCGCCGGCTGGAAGGTCAAGACGCGCGTCACCGGCTTCGCGCCCGAGGCGGCCACGGAAGTGGACCTCGCGGCGGCGGAGAAGGTCGTCAGCGGCGGCCGCGGCCTCGGCAACCCGCAAGGCTTCGAATTGATCCGCAAGCTCGCGCAGACGCTCGGCGCGGCGGTCGGCGCCAGCCGCGCCACCGTCGACGCGGGCTGGATTCCGTACCGGCACCAGGTCGGCCTCACCGGCCGAACGGTGCGCCCGCGGCTCTACGTCGCCTGCGGCATCTCCGGCCAGATCCAGCATCTCGCGGGCATGTCCGCGTCCGACGTGATCGTCGCGATCAACACGGACAAGGACTGCCCCATGATGAAGCTCGCGAACTTCGCCGTCCACGGCGACCTCAACGAGATCATCCCGGCGATCGTCGCCGAGGTGCATAAGCTGCGCGGCGAAGCTCCGGCGATGGCCGGGGCGAAGAAGGCTTATTGTCGCGCAAGCTTCTCGAGGAACTCGGCGGCATCCGCTGCGGCCATGCCCGCCAGGGCATCGGCGGTCCGGATGTGGCGGGCGTCTTGCTCGGCAAGGAGCCGCGCTACGCCCCCAACCGGCCGTTCGACACGCTCCACGTCAAGCTCGACTTGAACGTGGACATGCGCCGCCGGACGGTCTCCGGCACGTGCACGACGAGCGTGCGCGCGATCGCCGAGCGGGTCACCGAGCTGTCTTTCGACGCGGTCGATCTCAAGATCTCGCGCGTCCGCTTCCAGGGACGCCCGGCGAAGTTCACCTACGACGGGAAGAAGCTCGTCGTGAAGACGCCGCACGCCCTCGAGTCCTTCGAGGAAGGCGACGTCGAGGTGG
>JACRDR010000214.1 GCA_016212845.1 Elusimicrobiota bacterium | reverse complement strand
GGTTCCGCCAGCACGCGCCCGCACGACCGGGACAGCGGCACGCGCTCGGGCGGGAGCGGCTTCAATCGCTCGCCGATCCGGCGCTGCGCCTCCCGGGCTTCGATCACGACGGGTCCTTCTTGTCCGTCTCCGAGAGCCCGTCCTTCAGCCCTTCCTTCAGCGCGCGGATCGAGCCGCCGATGCTGCGCGCCAGGTCCGGCAGGCGCTTCGGCCCGAACAGCAGCAGCGCGATGGCTCCGATCAGCACGAGCTCCGGCATTCCGAGGTTCATGTCATCCTCCATGATGGTGGAGGCTCTCCACCAGATACGGGTCCTTCACGGGCACGGGCCCGGCCGCGCCGAAAGCACGGTCGAACGCCAGCAAGAACAGCGCGCCGAGCCCGAGTCCGACCGCGGGCTCGAGCCAGTGCGGCCGGGCCCCGGTCCCGAGGGCGGGCACGGTCATGATGTAGAGATCGAGCGCGCGGCCGGCGCAGATGACGAGCGCCGCGGCGGCGAGCAGCCCCGGCCGCTTCTTCGCGGACGCGCGCAGCAGCAGGACGAACGGCGCGACGAAGTTGAGCACGAGGTTCGCGGCCTGCAGCGTCATCCAGCTCCGCGACAGGCGCGCCGCGTAGTACGCGCTCTCCTCCGGGATGTTCGAGTACCAGATCAGGAGGAATTGGCTGAACCACAGATACGCCCAGAACACGCTGAAGGCGAAGAGATACTTGCCGAGGTCGTGCAGGTGGTGCGCGTTGAGCTCCTCGAAGAGGCCGCGGCGGCGGAGGGCGAGCGTGAGCAGAGTGATCCCCGCGATCGCCTGCACGAAGCAGCCGCCGAAGAGGTACCACGGGAACATCGTGCTGTACCAATGCGGCTCGAGCGACATGACCCAGTCGATCGAGGCGAAGGTGAAGGTGATGCCGTACGCGACGAGAAACGCCGCCGACAGGCCGCGGTTGCGCAGCGTCAACGCCGCGTCGCCCGAGACGTCCTGGCGGCGGCTATTCAGCACGATCGCGCGCCCGAACGCCCACCATAGGCCGAGCGCCAGCGCGCTGCGGACGGTCCACCCGTTCAAGTTGAGCCAGCCGGCCTTCGCCCGGAGCACCGCGTCGTGCTCGATCGCCTCGGCGTGCGCCCAATGATAGAGCTGGTGCGACCCCGCCAAGAGCGCCGCGATCAGCGCGGCGCCCGGGACGAGGTAGGCGGTCATCGCCTCGGGCACGCGCCTAAAAAGGGTCGGCCAGCCGGCCCCGGCGACGTACTGGATCGCGATGAACGCCAGCGCGGCGGCGCTCGGCCCGAGGAAGTAGACGTTGAACAAGAGCAAATCCGTCCACGCCCGCGCGGGCGAGAGCTTGAGCCCGAGAAGGAAGACGGCGGCGGAGACAGCAGCGGCGGCGGCGAGGGCCGAACGCTCGCCCGGCTCCAGCAGAGAGCGGCGTTTCATGGATTCCTCTCCCACGACCGGATATGCGCGACGATCTTGCGGATCTCCGCCGCGGAAAGATCCGCGACGCCTCCGGCTCCCGTCCCGAAGGGGCGCATCGCGGTGTTCGGGCGTCCCAGGGCGATCGTCGCCATCAGGAAGCTGTCGTCGGCCGCCCGCAGAAACTCGGGCGAGTTCAAGGACGGCGCGTAGCCCCGCACGCCCTTGGCCGCCGCCGTGCCCTGGCCGCGGTCGCCGTGGCACGACGCGCAGTAGCGGCCGAAGAGCTGTCCGCCCTCCCGCGCCGCGCTGTCGGAGCGGTCCACGTAGCGGATCACCGAGGGAGGATTGCGCTGCCAGGCGCGGATGTAGGACACCACGTCGATGACGTCCTTGGCCGACAGGTGGACGTTGCCGGATCGAGTGAAGGAGCGCATCTCGGTGCCGTCGCGGCCCATGATGACGGTCGCGGCCAAGTAGCCGTTGGAGGCCGCGGCGAGGAAGCCGGGCGAGTTCAAAGACGGTCCGCTCGAGCCCTCGCCGTTTTCTCCATGGCACTTGGAGCAGCCGCCCTTGGACAGATAGACCTCCTTGCCGGCCTCCTCGGAGGCGCCGGGGAAATCGCGCTGAAGCGGATCGACCCGCGGGCGCGCGGCGAGAGAGCGCAGGTAGGCGACGACGTGGTCGATGTCGGAAGACGTGAGCGACATGAGCGCGCCCGCCGCCTGCCCCTCGAGGAAGCCGCGCATCCCGCTGCCCTCCTTGCCGTGGGCGATCGTGCGCCACAGGAACTCGTCGGAAGCCGCGTCGAGGAACAGCGGGTTGCCGATCTGCCCGCCGGCGCCGCCGCGGCCCTCCGGCCCGTGGCACGAGAGGCAGCCTTTCTCGAATACGAGCCGGCCGAACTCCGGGTTGCCGCTGCGCCGCGCGGTCGTGAGCGTCTCCGCCGGGCCCTTCCTCCAGCTCCGAAGGTACGCGATGAGATCGGCGACGTCGCGCGACGGCAGCATGTACCAGCCGGGCATCGCCGTGCCGGGCCGGCCCGCGGAAACCGCGCGGTACAAGAACCGGTCGTCGGCCAGGCGCAGGAAGCTTTCTGAGTTGAGGCGGGAGCCGATGCCGCCCTCGCCGGAGGCGCCGTGACACGAGGCGCATTTGGCGGCGAAGAGCTTGCCGCCCGTTTCGGGCGACGCCGCGGGCACGAG
>JACRDR010000020.1 GCA_016212845.1 Elusimicrobiota bacterium | reverse complement strand
TCCGTTAACTCAAGGGCTTCGGGGTCCATGTCCATTCCCAGCAATTTTCCCTGGGCCGAAATCGTGTCGAGGATCTTTTCGGAATGCCCCCCCAAGCCGACCGTGCAGTCGACGTAGAGGCCGGACGGGTCCCAGACCAGGCGGGAGACCGCCTCGTCGAGAAGCACCGGCTCGTGGGTGTATTCCATTTCCAAAGTGGGCATCAGAGGTCAATCGAGGAGATCACCTTGTCGAAATCCTTCGACGCGGCTTTCTCCCGCTTCTCCAGAGTCGCCTTGTCCCAGATCTCGGCGCGCGATCCAACGCCGAGCACCACCAAATCCTTCTTCAAACCCGCGGATTCCTTGAGGTGCTGCGGCAGGGTGATCCGCCCCTGCTCGTCCAGCATCGGCTCCGCCGACCGCGAGAACAGCTCCCGGACGAAAGCTCTCTTGGTTTCCGGAGACTTGAAGTCCTTCGCCGAGGCGTCCGCCACGAACTTCTCCCATTGGGAAGGAAGGAAGACCCACAGACAGCCGTCCGCTCCCTTCGCGAGATGAAAGCGCTTGCCCGCTTCCTCCGTGAGCTGCTCCCGGAAGCGCGACGGGACGAACATGCGGTTCTTGTCGTCCACCGAGTGCTCGAAGCGTCCGGTTAGCGCGGGCATTCATGGTTTCCGCCGCGGGGGTCTGGTTCACCACTTTCCACCACCGTGCTCCACTTTCCCCCACGGCTCGCGGAGTATAGAGGTTCGACCCTATTCTGTCAAGGCCTACTTTTTTGACATCCGCGGAGGGCATGAAAAAAGCCGCCCGTTTCTCGTCGGAGAAACGGGCGATGCGAACCCTTGAAAATATTTCCGGTTTTTAGGTCATGGGGCGTTGGCGTTCGCGTGGAGGCCCGTGAGCTTGCGGGAACCCATGTCGTAGCGCCACGCGTACTCGAGCGCTTTCACGCGGTTGAACGGCATGCCGTACGCGCGATAGAGCGCCTCCTGCGTGGGCCGGCCTTCGCGCAGGAATTTGCAGAAATGGAAGAACGAGGACTTCCACTGCGCGCGGATCAGGAAGCGCACGACGCTGTAGGACTGCGTGTACCAGAGCCGCACGTTGTCGTCGTTGGCGCCCGACGTGTCCTCGACGCGCATGAGGTCGTCGAAGGTGAAGCCGCCGCCGCGCTGCAGCACGTCGAGATTCTCGGGGAGCCAGTTCGGCGACGAGAGGCCGCGTTCGACCTGGACCAGGGTCGCCAACCCCTCGCTCAGCCAGAGCGGGTTCGTTTTCCCCCCCACGAAGAAGCCGTCGAAATAGATGTGGCAGAGCTCGTGCGCGAGGATGCCGATGAGCTCCTCCGACTCGTAGAGATAGATCTTGCGCTTGGAGACCGAACTCGCGCCGCCCGACCACGCGGGGCGGCCGGTCACGCGCCGGTAGCTGTCTTGGTTGCGGAACAGGAAGATCGAGACGCGCTCCTCGCGCGCCCACGGCGAGAAGGCCGCGAGATCGAGCATCAGGTTCGCGTGCAGCTTCTCGAGCGTGTCGAGAAAATCCTCGGAGGCGGGCTCGCCTTCGGTGTAGACGTTGAAATGCCGGAGCTGCGTGAACGAGAACCCCTTCGGCGCGGCGGGCGCGGAGGCGGAGGAGTCCGGCACGGGCAGGTCGTGGCGCCGCAGCGACTGCGTGTTTTGCGGCGGCGTCCGCGGAAGCTCGGCCGATCGCGGGACCTTCGGCATGATCGGCTTGATGAAGTGGTTCGACGGCGGCGGCGCGGCCGCGAGCGGCCGCTTGTCCTTCATCGCCCACGGCGCGGGAAGCGCGACGATCTCCTCCGCCGGCGGCGACTCGACGGCGGTCGCGGCCGCGGGCACGGCCGCGGGCGCGGCGACGACGGAGGCCGGTTCGGGGAAAGCTTGCGCCGGGGGCGGCTGCTTCGGTTCGGGGGTCGCGACGGGGAGCGGCAGCGAGCCCTTAAACGGGTTCGCGAACCACTGCATCTGCGCTTCGGGCTCGACGTTGTCGTCGCCGAGATACTGGTAGACCATCGTCCCCCAGAGGGAGAAAACCAGCACCCAAAGCAGGACCCGTAGCCGGGTAAAAATGTCCATGTTCAGACGAGCGGGGGCTCGATAACTATAACAGGTATTTGACGGAATTCAATGTCGAGAAAGTCAGGAAAGATCAGGAAAATCCTGATGCGCTTGAGGCGGGGCTCGTACGCGTACGGGCTTTATAGAGGAAGAGCGGTCAGCGCGGCATGTCCCTGAGTTTCAGGGCGGTTTGGGCGAGCGAATAGGTGAAAAGGGACATGACGATGATGAAGACCGCTTGGGTTCCGATCTGGCCCCACCAGACTTCCCCTTCGACGCCGTGCAGCGCGTAGATGCCGATCATCGTTCCCGACGACACCAGAGACATGCCGAGCACGGTCCACACGTTGCCGTAGAGCGCGGCGGTCACCGGCGCCATCACGAAGAGGAGCCACATCGGGCCCCAAAAGCCGTGGAGCAGCCAAAAAAGAGGGACGGTCCAAAGAAACGTCAGCCAGATCTGCAGTTGGCGCAGGCGAGTGGCCCAGCCGATCCAGCGGTACGTGTTCTTCGAGAGCCACCAGTTCACGACCGCGGAGACGACGAGCACGGCCCAGGCCATGTTGCGCGCCCTCGCGTCGACCTCGCCGAAGTGGACGGCCGAGAGGATGAGCATCGCGGCGAAGGGAGCGAAGTAGCGGTTGAGCAGGTTCATGTCTGATCCTTTCGAAAGAACGCGAGCCAGCGGTCGAGGTCCTCTCCCGGCAGGCGATAGGGTAGCGGGTCTTCCGGCCGCGCGCCAGAGGCGGCCAGCGCCTTCTTGAGCGCGGGTTCGGACGCGTCGGGCTTGTCCGACTGCCAGGCGACGACGAGCCCTCCGCTTTTGGCCAGCGGCGCCGCGAGCCGTAGGGCGTTCGGCAGGGGCGCCACCGCGCGCTCGAGCACGGCGTCGAAGGAGTCCACCGGCGACGGCGCTCCCGCGCGGCGCCAGAACACGCGGAGCCCCTTCATCCCGAGTCTCGCGGCCGCGACGTTCATGAACTGGAACTTCCGGTAGGAGGACTCCATCAGCGAGATCGTCGCCTCCGGCCACGCCGCCTTCAGCGCGAAGCCGACGAAACCCGCTCCCGCGCCGAGATCGAGGATCGTGGGCGCCGGGCCGAGCCTCTCCCGCAGCGGCTTCACCGCCGCGAGCCCATCGGCCAGATGCCTCCGCCACCACGAGTCCTCGTCGAGGTCCGCGGTGAGGTTCACCTTTTCGGCGACCTTGCGCAGCTCCGCGAGGTACGTCTCGAGCCGCTCCCACTGCGCGTCGTCGAGCGAAAGTCCGAGGCCGTCGAGCCAAGGCCCGAGCTTGCTCTTGCCGTCGGCGACGCTCACGCGGGAAGCGCCGCGCGGCGGCGGAGATGGACCGAAAGGATCTGCACGTCCGCGGGCGTGACGCCGGGGATGCGGCCCGCTTGTCCCAACGTGCGCGGGCGCACGTGGGCGAGCTTCTGGCGCGACGCGGTCAGGAGCCCCTCGACGGCGAAATCGAAGTCCTCGGGGATCGCCGTCTCCTCGAGCGAGGCCATGCGAGCGACGAGGCGGTTCTCGCGCGCGATGTAGCCGTCGTAGCGGCGGCGCAGCGCGACCTGCTCTTGGACTCGCGGGTCGTTCGACGTCCCCCCCGCGAGCGCGCGCTCGAGCTCTTCGCGGTAGCGGCAAAAACGTTCGTAGGCCGCCGGAGCGAGAAGGCCGATCCGGCGCCCGAGATCCATGAGGCGGAGATCCGCGTTGTCGGCCCGCAGCGTCAGCCGGTGCTCGGCGCGAGCGGTGAACATGCGGTACGGCTCGTCCACGCCCTTGGTGACGAGATCGTCGATGAGCACGCCGATGTAGGCCTGTTCCCTTCTTAAGACGATGGGCTCGAGGTCTTCCAAGCTTCGCGCGGCGTTGAGGCCCGCCATGAGCCCTTGGACCGCCGCCTCCTCGTAGCCGGTCGTGCCGTTGAGCTGGCCGGCGAAGTAGAGGCCCGGCACGAGCTTCGTCTCGAGCGAGGGGGCCAGCTGCGTCGGCGGGCAGTAGTCGTACTCGACGGCGTAGCCGGGCCGCATCAGCTCGGCGCTTTCCAGGCCGGGGATCGTGCGCACGAGCCGCCACTGCACGTCCTCGGGCAGGCTCGTGAAGAGCCCGTTCACGTAGACCTCGCGGGTGTTCCAACCCTCGGGCTCGAGGAAAAGCAGGTGCCGTCCCTTCTCGGGGAACTTCACCACCTTGTCCTCGATCGACGGGCAGTAGCGCGGACCGATCGCGGTGATCTTGCCGGAGTAGAGCGGAGAGCGGTCGAGGTTCTCGCGGATCAGCCGGTGGGTCTCCGCGGTGGTGTACGTCAGCCAGCAATCGAGCTGGGGCGTCGTGACGCGCTCGGTCGAGTGCGAGAACGGGCGCGGCGGGGCGTCGCCGGGCTGGCGCTCGCACTTGTCGTAGTCGATGGAGCGCGCGTTGAGCCGCATGGGCGTGCCGGTCTTGAGCCGTCCCGTCTTGAAGCCGAGGGAGCGCAGGCCGCCGGACAAGAGCTGCGCGGGCGCGTCGCCGGCGCGGCCGGCCTCGGCTTCGTATAAGCCGACGTGGGTCCGTCCCTGCAGGAACGTGCCGGTCGTCAAGATCACCCGCGCCGCGCGGTAGCGGACGCCGCGCTTGGTCGCAAGTCCCGCGAGAACGCTTCCTTCTATCCAGAGCTCGGCGGCCTCGTCCTGCTTCACGTCGAGGTTCGCTTGCGATTCGACGGTCTCCTTCATCGAGAGCTGATAGGCCTTCTTGTCGCACTGCGCGCGGGGCGAGCGCACCGCCCAGCCCTTGCCCGTGTTGAGCTCCCGGGAGTGCAGGGTGGACTTGTCGGTGTTGCGCGCCATCTCGCCGCCGAGGGCGTCGAGCTCGCGCACCATCTGCCCCTTCGCGATGCCGCCGATCGACGGGTTGCACGACATCTGGCCGATCGTGTCGAGATTCTGCGTGAGGAGCAGCGTGCGCTTCCCGAGCCGGGCGGCGGCGAGCGCGGCCTCGCAGCCGGCGTGGCCGGCCCCGACGACGCACACGTCGTACGAGACGGGATACTCGGGCGTCATACGGACATCAGCGCCTTGAGGATTTCCTTCGACACCACGCCCGCGATGAACAACGAGATCACCGCCGCGATCTGCGCGATCATCGCGAAGAAGATCGCGACGAACGCGCGCGCGGTCGGGAGCTCCTCGAGCCGGCTGACGATGGCTGAGCCCGCCGCGAGGGTCCACAGCAGCATGACGAGCTCGAGACCGGTGTAGAGCGACTCCGCGCGCGTCGCGACCGCGATGGAAAACAGCGGGCACATCGCGACGTTGATCGCCATGATCGAGAGGCCGAAGGCGGCGAGCGTCCGCCACGACTCGGCGCCGCGGCCGCGCGCCATGACGGCCGTCGGGATGAGCACGACGCCCCAAACCGCGATCACCGCCCAGCTCGGGAGGGCCTTGCCCGACCACAGCAGGATCGCGAACACCGGGAAGACCCAGACGAGCGCCGCGAGGAAGATCCGTCCCGCGAGCTTTCCCCCCTTGAGCACCGAGGTGAACCAGCCGAGGAACCAGACGAGGATGCCGGTGAGAAGAGGGTTCCATGCCTGCACGCGCGCCCAGAAGACGGGGCTCTGCGGCATCGGCGTCTTGGCGAACGGGAGCGGCGCGTCGGAGACCGCCGGGAAGTCGACGGGCTTCCAGCTGTAGAACACCACGCTCATCGCGAGGTAGGCGAAGTAGATCGTCAGCGCCGCGGGCACCGCGTCGGGCCAGGTCTGGAGCGCCTCGGCGGCTTTCGCGGGCGAGAAGACGACCCAGCGCGCGAGCTTCCAGCCGAGGGCGGCCGGACCGGGGGCGGACTCCGTCTTGAGCTGCTTAGGCAAGGACGGCCTCCTCGATCGCGTCGGCGGCGGCGGCGTCGGCGGCGTAGTGGCGCGAGCCGGCGAGGCAGAACGCGCCGGCGACGCCCAGCGCCGCCATCGCGGTCAATAGCCCGGCCTGCAGGCTCCAGCGGTCGGAGATCCACCCGACGATCGTCGGGCTCACCGCGTCTCCGAGCGCGTGGATCACGAAGATGTTCGCCGCGAACGCCATCGAGCGCATGCGGGGGCCCGTGACCGCGACGATGACGGCGTTGAGCGGGCCCATGTTCAGGAACGCGCACGCCTCCGCCAGAAAGAGCCCCGCGATCGCGAGCTTGAAGTTCCCGGCGGTCACCGCGACCACTCCGAACGGCACCGCGGCGATCAAGCCGAGCCCCGAGATCCAGAAATACGCGGACGGGTTCTTCTCCAGGGAGCGGTCGGCCAAAAATCCCCCCGCGAGGCTGCCGACGAGCCCCGACAGCACGGTCACCGCGCCGAAGAGCGTCCCCGCCTGGCCGACGTCCATCGCCCACGCGCGGTTGTAGAAGGTCGGCATCCAGACCGCCATCGCGCCCATGCCGAACGTCATCGAGGCCATCGCGAGCGTGCAGAACATCAGAGACCGGTTCGCGGAGAGGCCGAGGTACTCGCGAAGGCCCGGCGCCGCTTCCGTCTTCATCCGGCACGCGTCCCGGGGATCGGTGAGCTTGAGCGCCATGAGGGCGAGCAAGAATCCCGGAACGCCGGCCAAATAAAACGCCGCGCGCCAGCCGAAGCGCCGGCCGAGCATGCCGCCGGCGATGTAGCCGAGCGCCGAGCCGACCGGGATGGCCATCGAGAACCACGCGAGGACGCGGGCGCGCCGCTCTTTCGGGAAATGCTCGGCGACGAACGACGGCGAGACGCTGCCGTAGCAGGACTCGCCGATGCCGACGGCAGCTCTAGCGCCGAAGAGCTGCGCGTAGCTGCGGGCGAGGCCCGAGAAGACGGTCGCGAGGCTCCAAAACGCCACGCCGAAGGAGATCCAACCCTTACGGGACGAGCGGTCCGCCCAGTACCCGATGGGCGGGGCCGCGCACATGTACACGAGCATGAACGCGGAGGCGAGCGCGCCGAGCTGGGTGTCGGTCGAGCCGAACTCGGCTTTGATCAGCGGGAGCAGCGCGAACAGCACCTGGCGGTCCAGGTAGTTGAGGAGGTTGATGAGGAGCAGCACGCCGAGCGCCCACTTCGCGCCGGGAATCTCTCTACTTGCCGATGCAGAAGCGGGAGAAGATTTCACGCAGCACCTCCTCCGGCGCGGTTTTCCCGACGATCTCGCCCAACCTCGCGAGCGCCTCGCGCGCGTGCACCGAGGCGAGCTCCGCCTCGGCGGTCCGGCGGGCGGCCTCGTCGAGCGCTTCGGCCGCTCGCTCCAGCGCGACGCGATGGCGGACGGAGACGACGAGCGTCTCCCCCTCGGGCGCTCCGGAGGCGGCGGCGAGCTCGAGGCGCATGCGTGCGGCGAGGGCCTCGATCCCTTCTCCGCTGAGCGCGGAGACCTCGAGGGCGTCCTCGCGGTGGTGCCTTTTCGGGAGATCGGATTTGTTGAGGGCCACGATCACGGGTCGTCCGCCCGCGGCGGCCTCATCCAGGATGCGCCGATCCTCGCCGGAGAAATCGACCGAGCGGTCCAGCACGACGACGGCGAGGTCGGCGGCGGAAAGCTGGGCGCGCGCGCGGCGCATGCCCTCGCGCTCCACGGGACCGGCCTCGCCTTCGTCGCGCAGGCCGGCGGTGTCGACGAGGACGGCGCGCATGCCGCCCAGGTCGGCGGCTTCCTCGAGCGTGTCGCGCGTGGTGCCCGCTTCCGGAGAAACGATCGCCCGGTCGCGGCCCACCAGGGCGTTGAGCAGGCTCGACTTGCCCGTGTTCGGGCGTCCCACGATGGAGACGCGGGCGCCTTCCGCGGCGAGCCGGCCTCGCCGGTGCGTGGCCGCGAGCCGGCGCGCGGCCTGGGCGAGAGCGGAAAGGGCCTCGGCCTCCGTCTCGGGCCGGAACGCGGGGAGATCGTCGTCGGGATGGTCCAGCGAGGCTTCGACGACCGCGAGGACTCCGAGGATCTTCAGCCGCAGCTCCTCGACGGCGCGCGAGAGCTTGCCCTCGAGCTGGTCGAACGCGGCGCGCGCCGACGTCTCGGTGCGCGCCCGTATGAGCAGCGCTACCGCCTCGGCTTGCGCCAGGTCCATGCGGCCGTTCAAGTACGCGCGTCGAGTGAACTCTCCGGGTTCGGCGAGCCTCGCGCCGGAGCGAACCGCGAGCTCCAGGATGCGCGAGAGCAGGTACGGCGAACCGTGAGCCGTCAGCTCGAGCAGGTCCTCGCCGGTGTACGTCTCGGGCCCGGGGTAGTACACGGCCATCGCCCGCTCGACGGGTTGGGCTCCGTCCTGCACGATCGCGAGCGCGGCCTGCCGGGGCCGGAGCGGACCCCTCAAAAAGCGCGCGGCGATCGCCGGGACGTCCGGTCCGGAGAGGCGCACGATTCCGAGCGCGCCTTCTCCGGCCGGCGTGGCGATCGCCGCGATGACGTCGTTCAACGCTTCTTAGGGCGAAGCACGACTTTGCGCCACGCTCCCTCGCCTTCGGACACCGTATCGACGTCCGGGCTTTCGGCCAGCGCGCGGTGGATCATGCGGCGAAGCGACGAATCCATCGGCTGCAGCCGGACGAGCTTGCCGGTGCGCTTCACTTCTTCGATCGCCTGGTGGACCACCGTGAGGATGCTCTCTTCGCGCTCCTCCCAGTACCCGGCGGTCTCGATCTG
>JACRDR010000219.1 GCA_016212845.1 Elusimicrobiota bacterium | reverse complement strand
GGCCGCGCCCGCCGTCCGCCCCACGAGCTCCAGCACCCGGAGCATTCCCTTTCCGACGGGCGCCCACGGCGCGAGCATGCGGGAGGCGGCGCCCACGGCCGCGCCGGCCTCGAGCTTCAAGACCCACAGCGCCGCGCCCGCGGCCAAAACGAGGGCAAGCGTGCCGAGCCAGCCGAGTCCGGCCTTCGCGGTCTCCCGCGCCTTCGCCTCGGCCATCACCTTCGACAACAGGGCGCCCGGCGCTTTCCGCTCGGGCAGGGCCTTGAGCTTTTGGTCGAGCTTGCGCTCCCACTCGTGCTCGTTCATTGAGAGACCTCCAGCGCTCGGCGAAGAGCCTCGCGGCCCCGGAAGATGTCGGTCTTGAGCTTGGACAAAGAGACGCCGAGCTGAGCGGCGATGTCCTCGTAGGACGCGTCGTGAAAGTGGAAAAGCACCAGCGGCACCCGCTGATGGTCGGGCAGGCGCTCCAACGCCTCCTCGAGCCCGGAAGGCGCCTTCTCGGTCTCCACGGGCTCCGGCGCCGCTTCGATCGGCTCCCAGCGGTTCCGGTCCCGGGTGAGCCTATTAAGGGAAAGGTTGGTCGCGACCGTCTTGAGCCAGCCGCCCGGAGCCTCGTAGCCTTTCACCTCGTCGAAGCGCTCCCAGGCCTTCAGAAAGGTCTCCTGGGCCACGTCCTCCGAGAGGCCGGGGTCCCGCAAGAGCCGTATCGCCGTGGTATAGACCATATCCTGGTAGGAGCGGACGAACGCCTCGAAGTCGGACAGGGCTGCCATTCCTTGGGTTCGTTCCGCTCATCTCTAGAACACGCGGCCGGGCGGAAAGTTGCACCAAAATAACACTTGCCGCCCCGGACCCTCCTAGGCCCTTGGGCCCACCGGGGCCTAGGCCCTGAGACTCTCCAAATAAACCGTCTCCGGCACCATCCTAGAGTCATGAAGTCCCGGCTCTTCTCGACAGCGATGGCGTTGGCCTTCCTCTCCAACGCCGCGCATTCGGGGGAGTTTTCGGACTCCCTGGCCGCCGCGGGCTCGATCTTGGGCTCCTCTCCCTTGAAAGAGCTCGCGGCCCGCAGCCGGGTCCCCGCCGCCGCCGCGCCTAGGGCGGTCAAGGCCTGGCCGGACGCGATCGAGCAGGCCGAACGCGCGACCGTCCGGGTTGAGACGTCCGGGCATGTCGGGACCGGCTTCATCGTGCGCGCGAGCGGCCTGGTCGTCACCAACGCCCACGTGACCGCCGACGCCAAGATCGGCGACGACCTCGATATCCTCCTCGGCAAGACCAAGCTCAAGGGCAAGTACGTCGCGACCGGAAACGAAGATTGCCGCGACCTCGCCTTCGTGCAGCTCTCGGGCCGGACGGACTGGCCCACGCTTCCGCTCTCGCGGGTCGCGCCCAAGCGCGGCCTTGAGGTCGTGTCGATCGGATTCCCCGGCGGGCCCGAGGACAAGAGCGGAGAGAACCCGCTGACCGTCGCCAAGGGCATCGTCAGCGGCGTGGACCGCGTCTATCCGAAGAGCGACTGCCTCCTCTACGTGCAGACGGACGCGTCGGTGAACTCCGGCAATTCCGGCGGACCCCTGCTCGCGCAGGACGGCACGGTGATCGGCGTGAACACCTGGGGTTTGACCGACAAGCAGCAGATGAATTTCGCCATCGGCATCTCGGACCTCGAGAAGGCGTTGGCGCAGTACGATCGCGTGAAGCATCTCTCGGAAGGCAGCCTCGGGATGATGGTCTACGCCGACGAGGAGAAGAAGAAGCTGATCGTGACCCAGGTCCTGACCGGCCGCGCGGCGCTGGCGGCGGGCGTCCGCCAGGGCGACGTGCTCCTCTCCTACGGCGGCAAGGCGGCCGGCGAAGACTCGGCGGCCGCGGCCGCCTTCGTCCGCTGGGTGCGGGAACTCGTGCCGGGCGACCGAACGAGCGTCACGGTGTCCCGCGGCGGGGCCGCGCAGACGATCTCGATCGTCGTCGAGAAGTTCGCCCCCGCCCCCGTGCAGCGTCTCGCCCAATACGGGACTCCCCGTCGCGGCTAGTCGAACACTTCCTCAAAAAGAAACCCCCCCGAGGCTCCGGCCCCGGGGCGGTTTTCTGTTCCGGCGCGCTTACTTGCCGGCCTTGACGAGCGGCTTGTCCGCGAAGATCAGCTTCTTGGCGGCCTCGTCGAGGTTGATGTAGATCGTGGCGCCCTGCGCGAACTTCTTCTGCAGGATCTCTTCCGCCAGCGGATCCTCGATCGTGCGCTGAATGGTGCGCAGCAGCGGCCGCGCGCCGTAGTTCGGATCGAAGCCGGTCTCGACGAGGAACTTCTTCGCCTCGACGGTAATCTCCACCTTGAAGCCCTGGTCCTTGAGCTTCCCCTCCACCTTCTTGAGCATGAGCTGGAGGATCTGCTCCATCTCCTGCTCGTTGAGCGGGTGGAAGACCAGGATGTCGTCGATGCGGTTGATGAACTCCGGGTTGAAGACGCGCTTCACCTCGTCCATCACCGTGTCCTTCATGGTGCGATAGTCGCGCTCCGCGGACTCGGTGGCGACGAAGCCGAGCGACTTGCCCTTGGAGATCAGGCGCGCGCCGACGTTCGAGGTCATGATGAAGACGGTATTCTTGAACGAAACCTTGTGACCGAGGTTGTCGTTGAGGATGCCGTCGTCCATCACCTGCAGCAGGATGTTGAAGATGTCCGGGTGCGCCTTCTCGATCTCATCGAGCAGGACGACCGAGTACGGCTTGCGGCGCACGGCCTCGGTGAGCTGGCCGCCTTCTTCGTAGCCGACGTAGCCGGGAGGCGCGCCGATGAGGCGGCTGACCGCGAACTTCTCCATGTACTCGGACATGTCGATGCGGACCATGGCCTCCTCGTTGCCGAACAGGAAGTCCGCCAGCACGCGGGCGAGCTCGGTCTTGCC
>JACRDR010000210.1 GCA_016212845.1 Elusimicrobiota bacterium | reverse complement strand
GAGCTCTACGACGCGGTGACGGGCGCGAAGCTCTTTACCGTCCGCGAGGCGGCCCGGCTCCTGAACTACCACCCGTTCTCGGTGTACCGGCTCGTCTGCCAGGGGAAGCTGCGCTACCGCCGGCTCGGCCCCAAGACGCTGCTCTTCTCTAGAGAGGACCTCGTTCGCTTCCGCGAGCGCTTCGAGCGCCGCGGCCCGGCGAGGGGGAAACCCCTGCCGCTCGAGGACTCGACGACCCCGCTCTTGAGCGCGGCGATTTCCTACGACGTGAACGGCCGGCGCCGCCGCGAGGACGGCAAGACCTGGCGCCAATTCCGGTGGGAGGTGATCCCGCTGATCCGCGCGCGGCTCGACTCGCAGCACGGCCGCCGCCTGAAGGGGCTACGAATCTCGGTCAGAGGGCGTGAAGGGGAAGCCTGGAACGTCGTCTACCAAGCGCCGAAGATATAGGAGGACTTCGCGATGAAACGCCGAAAAGCGGACATGAAGCGTCTCGAGCAGATCCTGGCGCAGATCCAGTCTCATTCGGGCGACCGGCGGGTCGCCATCGGCCTCTTGGGGCACGCGGTCGGCCTGAGGGCCAACGAGATCGCGGAAGGGGGGTGGTAAACCGGCGCTACGCGCGCCTAGTCATCTCGAAAAGCTGCGCGGCCTGCCCGCCGAGGAAGCCTTCGAAGCCGCCGCGGCGTTCGGCGAGCTCGAAATAGGCGTAGGGCCAGCGCAGAACACGGGGCGCCCCGGCTACGGGGGCTTCCGCCTCGGCGGCCGCGGTCGCCGACTGGCGGAGCTTCGAGCCGCGGGCGCCTTCTATTTCCGCCTTCATCGGCACGCCGGCGGCGCGGAGCGCGGCGACCGTCTTCTCGAGATCCGACAGCGGCCCCTTCCCGTGCGCGTTGATCGAGGCCGTAAAGTTGTTCACCCGGCGGCCGAAGAGCAGCGTCCACGCGGCGTACTGCGACACGCGGTCGAGCGCGAGGACGTCGGCGGCCTTCGGCGCCGGCCACGGACGGTCGAAATGAGCGAGCAGCCGTCCGAGGAGGGAGGAGGGCGGCTTGGCCGAGGCGAGCGCGCTCAACTCGCCGTCGCTCAGGCCGGGCCGGCCCCGCTCGACCGCCGCCGCGAGGCGCCGGCGGGCGTCCGGCGGCAGCTCCCAGACCCGCAGCTCCGAAACGAACACCTTCGGAAAGCCGGGCTCGGGATGACGGAGATGGATCGCGGACAGCGACTTGTCGGGAAAGCGATACGCGGTCTCGGCGACCCAGCCCAGGGCCTCGAAGGGCCGGGCGATCCGGGCGATGCCGTCGTCGCCCAGGGCGAACGAGCGGAACGCGACGTGATCGTTGCGGAATTGGGCGCCCGAGTCCGAGACGAGCTTCTGATAGGTCCGGGCGTAGGGGACGCGCGCGCGGTAGTCCTTCCAGAGGGCGTCTAGGAGCCGGCTCGCGAAAACGTCGCGCCCGGTCACACCGAGTCGACGGTGCGGACCGACTCGAGGATCTTGAGCCCCCGGCGGCGGACTTCGGCGACGAAGTCTCGGTGGGGGAGCGCCGCTTCCGGAGGCTCGGCGCCCGGCTTCACCTTGCCCTTCACCTGGAGGTAGAGGGAGGCGGCGGCCGGGAACGCGGCGGCGCGCTCGGCGGCGGAAATCTTCGTCGCCGCGTCGAAGCGGTCGACGAGCTCGTAGGAGGCTTCCGTCGGGCGTCCGTGCTTTTTGCCTCGCGCCGCGACGCGCAGCACCACGACGTCCTTCTCCTCGCGCGCGCCGACGGCCTTGTTCGCCAGCGCCAGGAAGAGCTCGCGCGGGGAGAGCTTGGCGCCGTTGACCTGCATCGGCTTGTCGCTCAAAAACCCCATCGCTTCCATCGCGTGCATTCGGTCGAAATGACCGGGGTAGCTCAGCGTCTTCTCCTCGAACGCGATGAGGCGGTTCTGGAAAGACGTGGGGCAGGTCGTGGCGCAATCGCCGGTGACGGCCGCCTCGAGCTTTCCGACGCCCGAAATCTCCACGTCCTCGCGCTCCGTCATGGCGGGCACGGACTCGATCTGCCCGCGGTGCAGCGACAGGCCGGGCTCGCGGTAGCGCGCGAGCAGGGCCTCGACCGGCAGGGCGGAGGCGTAGTCGAGCGGCGCGCCGGGCTCGTGCGGGAGGTTGCCCGCGTAAACGCGGACCTCGCGGCAGAAGTCGAGCGTCATCATCGCCACCATCGAGAGCGAGGAGGAGAGGCCCGGGGCGAGGCCGCAGCCGGGGACCATGCTGACGCCGGCCTTGCGGGCGGCGTTCGCGTTCTTGAGCACGGCCTTGGAGGCCTCGAGGCCGCCTCCGACGTCGCAGTAGTGCGCCTTGGCGGCGAGCGCGGCCTGCGCGGCGGCTCCGGCGTGCGAGCCTGGGAGCGTGGAGAGGACGCCGTCGGCGCCCTTCACGGCCTTGGCGAGGTCGGCCTTCTTCGAGAAATCGGCGGAGGAGGCCTTCACCTTGGCCTTCTTCCCCTTCAGCAGCTTGGCGACGTGGGCGGCCGCTTCTTTAGCGGCCGCGGCGTCCGAGTCGACTAGGAGGATGTCCGACGCTTCACCGTAGGCGCCCAGGTCGTAGGCGGCGGCGATGCCGGTCTTGCCGGCTCCGAGAACGACGTACTTGTAGGCCATGAAGCATCAAGTATACATTTATTATGATCGGCCCGGGATGAAGATACTCGTCGCCGGAGGAACCGGGTTCATCGGCCGCAGGCTCTGCCGGGAACTCGGAGGGCTGGGTCACGAAGTGGTCGTCTTATCGCGCAAGGAGAGTCCCCCGCCCGCGGGCGCCGCGCGCGTCCTCGCCTGGCGCGGCGACTGGTCCGCGGAGGTCGAGGGGGCGGGCGCGATCGTGAACCTCAGCGGAGCGGGCGTGGCCGATCGCCGCTGGTCGAAGGCGCGCAAACAAGAGATCCTCGACTCCCGGCTTCAGTCCACTCGCCGCCTCGTGGAGTCCGTCCGCAAGGCCTCGAAAAAACCCGAGGTTCTCGTCAACGCGTCCGGCGTCGGCTGGTACGGCGACCGCGGAGCCGAGATCTTGACCGAGGCGTCGACGCCGGGAGGCGGCTTCCTCGCCCAAGTTTGCCTCGCGTGGGAAGCGGAGGCCGCGAAGGCCGAGATTCGGTCGGTGTTCGCCCGCATCGGCGTCGTGCTCGGACGGGAGGGCGGCGCCTTGCCCAAGATGCTTCCGCCGTTCAAATTCGGCGTCGGCGGGCCGCTCGGCTCCGGCCGCCAGTACATGAGCTGGATCCACGCGGACGACGCGGTGGGGCTACTGCGCTGGGCGATCGAGCGTCGCGAGCTCCGCGGCCCCATGAACGACTGCGCGCCTCAGGCCGCGACCACTCGTGATTTT